>CAZXYQ010000237.1:0-3057 GCA_964644975.1 uncultured Rhodohalobacter sp. | reverse complement strand
TTGACTCACGATTTAAAATTGAAACTTCCTTCGACGAACAAAATGATGGCTTCGATGACTTCGAACAAGCTATCCCCCTGATGAGTGAAGAAGAGGAGAAGCGACTTACAGAATCAGAAATTCCTGATAATCTTCCCCTGCTGCCTCTAAAAAATACCGTTCTTTTTCCAGGAGTAGTAGTTCCCATAACAGTTGGGCGCGACCGATCGCTTGAACTTGTTAAGGAGGCGTACGAAAGTGATAAAATTATCGGTGTGGTTGCACAAAAAGACGAGTCTGTTGAGAATCCATCAAAAGATGATCTGTTTAGGATGGGAACTGTTGCTCAGATTCTGAAGCTCATAAAAATGCCCGATGGCAGTAAAAGTATTGTCATTCAGGGAAAAAGCATTTTCGAGGTTAAAAAAATCACTCAGGAAAAACCTTTTTTCAGGGCTCAAGTTGAGGCCTTTAAACAAGAGATGGACCTCTCCGGTCTTGAACTGGATGCATCGATACGCTCCATTAAAGAGACCGCGAGTAAAATTGTGAACCTCTCCCCCAACATTCCCTCTGAGGCGTCGATTGCAATTAACAATATTTCGAGCCCCTCTTTTCTGCTTAACTTCATATCATCGAACCTGCAGGTAGATTTAACCGCTAAGCAGGAAATTCTTGAAGTTCGGAAGTTTTCTGACCGGCTTGAATCGGTAATGGAGCACCTCAATAAAGAACTGCAGGTTCTGAATTTGAGTGAGGAGATTCGCACAAAAGTAAAATCGGATATCGATGATCAGCAGCGCGATTTCTACCTCCGTCAGCAGATGAAGGCAATACAGGAAGCTCTTGGCGAAGATAGCGAACAACAAGATATTGTATCTCTTCGAAAACGACTCAATGAGAAAAAAGAGCTGACTGATGATGCCAAAGAGACGGTCGAAAAGGAACTTCAGCGTCTTGAAATGACGCCCAGCTCTTCGCCTAACTATGGTATCATACATAATTATGTAGAATGGATTCTGGATCTGCCATGGGGTGAAACATCCAAAGACAAGCTGGACCTGAAACGGGCCCGGAAAATCCTGGATGAAGATCATTACGGTCTGGAGAAAGTGAAAAAGAGAATAATTGAGTACCTGGCCGTTCTAAAGCTTAAGAAAGATATGAAAGCACCCATACTTTGCTTTTACGGCCCTCCTGGCGTTGGTAAGACCTCTCTCGGTAAATCGATTGCCCGTGCTCTCAACCGGGAATTCGAACGATTCAGCCTTGGCGGTATTCACGATGAAGCTGAAATAAGAGGACACAGAAGAACGTACATTGGGGCTCTTCCCGGACGCATTTTGCGTTCTATGAAAAAAGCGGGTACCGGCAACCCTGTTATGATGCTCGATGAGATTGATAAAGTGGGCAGCGATTTTCGAGGCGACCCCACATCTGCCCTGCTCGAAGTTCTCGACCCTGAGCAGAACAATGCATTTATTGATAATTATCTTGAGCTTGACTATGATCTTTCGAAGGTAATGTTCATCGCAACGGCAAACTCGCTGGACACGATACCGGCCCCGCTGCGTGATCGAATGGAGATCATAAACATTAGCGGGTACACCCTGGAAGAGAAAGTTGAAATTGCCAAAAAATATCTCATCCCAAAGCAGGTTGAGGAGAACGGGCTGACGAAGAAACAGTTTAAAATCTCCCAAACAGCTATTGAACGAATTATTGAGCAGTATACCCGTGAATCGGGCGTACGGAACCTTGAGCGGCAGATCGGCTCAGTATGCCGAAACGTGGCAGCACAGATTGCGAGTGATGAGATTGAGAAAATGAGCGTAGGCGTAAACGACATACAGGATATTCTCGGCAAGCGAAAATTCTTCTCCGACGCTGCTGAACGCACAACCGTGCCCGGCGTTTCAACCGGACTTGCATGGACTCAGTATGGCGGAGATATCCTCTTTATTGAGGCGAGCGTAAGCCGCGGCACAGGTAAGTTGCATATAACAGGGCAGCTTGGCGATGTAATGAAAGAGTCGGCCATGCTGGCAATCAGCTACCTGCGTGCCCGATACGAAGAGCTCGGCATTCCTGAAGAGGCCTTCAAATACTGGGATCTCCACATTCACGTACCACAAGGCGCTGTACCCAAAGATGGCCCATCAGCAGGTATATCCCTGATGTCGGCCGTGGCATCTATCTTTACCCAGCGTAAAGTAAAAGGTACATTGGCCATGACCGGTGAAATCACCCTTCGAGGCCTTGTACTACCCGTCGGTGGTATTAAGGAGAAAGTTTTGGCCGCTAAACGTGCCGGTATCGAAAAAGTGATCCTCCCGAAAAAGAACGAAAAAGACGTTTCCGAAATTGAGGATGACATCATGGGCGATCTGCAGGTAGAGTACCTCGAACGCATGGATCCACTTCTGGACCTTGTACTTGAAGAGAAACCTGACACTGACCCAAAAACGTTCTTTCATGTACCGGAAAGCCACAAAAACAGCACGGACGGAACAAACTCTAAAAGTGATGCCCGGGAAGAAATCGCTGTAATGGATTGATCTGCCCAGTTAAATCAAATTGAAAGACGAATCACATTGTGGTTCGTCTTTTTTTATTTGTGCAATTGATCATCTTTTCTCTTCACTCACTCTCATAGATATTTTATCAATAAAAAAACTATCTTTATATACAATTTAAAATAGTTCATTTTTTAACCCTTTATTTTGTAAAAATAATATTAATTTATATAGGCATTTATCAATGAGACGATTTTTGGTCATTATCACTAATAAACCATAATATAAATCGAAGGTAACATAATATAGGCCATTCTGTTCTTTGCAATATTTGCATTTAGCGGATACATATACTTCAATGTACTTGAAAACCGCGATCAGCTGCAAGAGCAACGTTTATGAAGTCTTGACCTCGGCAAGGGTAATCTTCTCAGCAGCTGGAAAAATTACACCGTTCGGACTGGTACACTTGATAATATCGGAAAAAGTGCAGCTTCTGAAATACGAGATCTGCTACAAACACTGTTAGACCAGATACTCCGAGCGATTTTTTTGATCTCAC
>CAZXYQ010000236.1:0-3068 GCA_964644975.1 uncultured Rhodohalobacter sp. | reverse complement strand
AAACCGAACAGATTCTGTCCGGACTGGGTGCCGATGTCACCAAAAACATCTACAAGGGAATGGGACACACGGTAAATAAGGATGAGATTGATCATATAAATAAAATGATTACCGAACTGTAAAATTAACAGTTGAGAGTTTCACATAAGCCCGGTTTTGCCACGGCAATTTACCTGTTGCTTTGCCGGTTTATTCAATTGAATGTAAATAGGGTCATCGGTTTAAATAAAGTCTATTAATGCAGGCATTTTTTGTATTTTAGAGCTTATTCCAGACCCTAATCATCGAAAAACAAAAAATAAATGCAAACAGTACAGGAAACTATATGGGAGGTCGTTTACGCGATCATGCCCATTACAATTCTGGTACTTATTCTTCAATACACTCTCATTTGGCTTCCTTTTGCATCAGTACTGCAATTTTTGGTCGGTGTTTTATTTGTATCTGTAGGATTTGCTCTCTTTTTAATCGGTGTTCATATTGGGCTCTTACCCGTTGGTGAGATGATCGGATCATCACTGCCAAAAACAGGCAAAGTATGGATGATTCTGCTATTCAGCTTTATATTAGGTTTTGCCATTACAGTAGCCGAACCCGATGTTCACGTTCTTGCAAGTTACGTAGACCAGGCGTCGGAAGGTGCAATTGCCAAATGGACGCTCATACTTCCTGTAGCACTTGGTCTCGGAATATTTGTAGCATTGTCAATGGCGCGAATTATTCTGAATATTTCAATTAAATGGATGCTGTTTGCAGGATATTCATTAGTGTTTATTATCGCTTCTACTTCGATGGTATCAGAGGAGTTTATTCCTATTTCTTTTGATGCAGGCGGGGTAACGACGGGTCCGATGGCCGTTCCATTTATCCTGGCCTTTGGCGTTGGAGTGGCTTCTGTATTGAGAAGTGATGGGAAATCTGCAGACGGATTCGGGCTGGTTGCTCTTGCATCTATAGGCCCTCTTCTGGCCGTATTAATTCTTGGAATCATCTACACTTGATATGGACGTAAAGATTTTCTACGGGTTTGGAGATGTACTTCTTGAAGTTTCAGTGGCACTCCTTCCGCTGCTGCTGTTTTTTATGTTTTTCCAGTTTTTTATGCTGAAACTGCCCTGGAAAAAGGTTAAAGATATTATCATTGGAGTCCTTTTAACCTTCCTTGGGCTATCGTTTTTTCTGCAAGGCGTTCATGTGGGATTTTTGCCCGTTGGCCGCGAAATCGGGGATATTGTTGGGGACTGGTCGAATCAATGGATTTTAATACCGGTTGGGTTTTTACTCGGTTTTGTGGCTACATTCGCCGAGCCGGCTGTAAGAGTTTTAAACCTGGAGGTTGATAAAGTTACCAGCGGTTACATTCCCAGTAAGTTAATGCTTTACACTCTCTCAACCGGGGTGGCCATCTCAATTGCAATCGCAATGGCCAGAATTATATATGGAATTCCACTCTGGTATTTTATCGGCCCGGGCTATCTGCTTGCAATGGGCATGATGATCTATTCAACGGAAACATTCACCGCTATTGCATTTGATGCAGGCGGAGTGGCTACAGGACCCATGACCGTTACGTTTATACTTGCAATAGCGCTCGGATTTGCTGAAACTTTGGAGGGCAGAGATCCTCTCATTGATGGATTTGGAATGATTGCACTTGTTGCCCTTGCCCCGATATTATCGGTTCTTGTTCTTGGTTTAGTTTTTAAATATAAAGAGGCCCACTCAGATGATTGATATTGTAGGTGACGACTTCAAACTGCTGATCATAATTGTAAAAAAAGATCTTTCACGAAAAGTGATCGAGGCCTGTAAAAGAGCCGGGGCAGAAGGCGGGACCGCTATTCACGGCAAGGGCACAGGTACTCGTGATAGAGGATCATTTTTTGGCATTACGGTTGAACCTGAGAAAGATATCATACTCTGCCTTGCTCCCGACCAAATTCTTGATAAAGTGATCTCGCGTGTTACAGATGCGGCCAGACTTGATAAACCGGGCACTGGGGTTGCATTCGTCATCAACGCAAAAAGTATTTGCGGAATTTCGCACTTATTGGACAACCATAACGACTCCTAACTGTTCAGACTAAAACACAATGTATTATGGATTTCAAACTGATCGTATCAATCGTAGATAAAGGCCACTGTGGCACTGTTGTTGACGCTTCAAAAGAAGCCGGAGCAGAAGGAGGAACCATCATTTCAGGGAGAGGAAGCGGGATACATGAAAAAGCCAAACTCTTCTCCTTAACGATAGAACCGGAAAAGGATATCATCCTTACCCTCGTCCCAAAAGACCGGGCAGAAAAAGTGCTCGAAGCAATTGTAAAGGCCTCCAAACTGAACGAGCCGGGCCACGGCATTGCGTTTATGATGGATGTTGAACGAACAACCGGAATTAACCACCTGATAGAGTAGATCTGAGTATGAAACCGACACTGATTTATGTGTATGATCCGCTGTGCGGATGGTGCTACGGATTTCACCCGATAATGGAGAGAATTCACAAGAGATTTACTGATCGCCTGACGATTGAGGTACTGCCGGGCGGCCTTGCTGTTGGAGACCGTGCCGAGCCGATTGGTGAAGGTTACGCCTATATTAAAGACTCACTAGGTCAGGTTGAGAAAGCGACAGGCATTGAGTTTGGCAGAAATTTTAAACTGCTGGCTGAAGAGGGCAGCTACATGTACAACTCCGAGCCGCCCTGCCGTGCACAGCTTGCGATGAACGAACTGAATCCTGAGGAGTCCCTCCGTTTTGCCGGAACGCTTCAGCACGCTATCTTTCGCGATGGTAAAGATCTGAATAATCCGGACACTTACCCCGAACTGCTCGAAGAATTCGATGTGGATCGTGATGCGTTTATGGAACTGTTCCACAGCAGCGGCCTTGCGGAGAGACTGCAGAACATGTTTAGATGGTGCAAAACCGCCGGTGCTTCCGGTTTCCCAACGCTGCTCATACAAATCGGTGACGATACCAGCCTGATGGCTCGCGGCTACCGTCCGTTTGACACGATTGAATCACACCTGCACCATCTGATTAACAACATCGAAAAGATGCAAAAA
>CAZXYQ010000235.1:0-3080 GCA_964644975.1 uncultured Rhodohalobacter sp. | reverse complement strand
ACATCTCATGTCTCACATCTCATGTCTCCAATCTCACGTCTCAGTTCTCACATCTACTTCCCCTGCTTACTCCAGTTCACCTGCTTTACAAGAACCCAGATTCCGTAGGCTACGAGTGGAATACTGAACCACTGACCCATATTCAGGGTTCTGTATATCTTCAGGTATCTGATATTAATACGCTTATTGCTGACTATTGAGTAAATAAACTAATCAACGGCTTTAGTGATGTAGGTTTCAATACCTGAACATTACACTATCATATCCGGGGAATTTTGAACTTTAATACAAAAGACCTTCAGTCAATGATTCAGGGTTTTTTTTATATCTCATCTCTCAACTTGCTATTCCCATCAGTCGGTCATTCAAAAATAAAACTTAAATCAAATTTAAGTTTTTTATAAAAAATCTAAACGTTTGTTAAAGAAGGTCGATAAAGGACTATGGCAGTAGACTTTATTCTGATTTAACAATCATCAAATAAAACCAATTTATAATGAAAATCATCAAGCTACTCATTCTATTTAGCACACTAATTTTTTTCACGACCGGTAACGTTTTTGCACAGCAAACGGAGACCATCTTTCATCAGGGTATTCTAACCGATGATACCGGAGAGGTAGTGGAAGACGGATCATTTATTTTTACATTCAGAATTTACAATGTAGAGGCGGGTGGTGAATCACTTTGGACAGAAAATCAGGTCCTTCAGGTGAGAGGGGGGATCTTTAATGCACACCTGGGCTCGGAAGATAATCTGGATCTTCCGTTTGATGAAAAATACTGGATAGGTGTTACCATTGATGGTGGCGATGAACTACAGCCCCGAATGCCGTTGAGCGCCGTGCCGTATGCCATGCATGCACTCTCCGTTAAAGACGGAGTGATCACCGGAGCAAAGCTTGACCCTGAAGTCATTCAGGCCGGAGCTAACATTTCCGTAGAACTGGATGAGAACAACAATTTTGTGATTTCAGCTGATACTCCGGAAGGAGGTCTGTTATCTGTTTCCAGCGACAGCACACTGAAAGGAGATGGTACAGGAGGCAGCCCGTTAGGACTCGATTACACAGAGCTTTTTATTTCTGAAAGTAATCTGATGGATGAGTCCGTAAGCGGAAAGAAAATAACTGATACTGCATTACAGGGAGGAGCCAATGTAACGGTTGAGCGTGATGAAACGACTCAGAACTTTATCATCTCAGCCGATACTCCGGAAGGAGGACTGTTGACCGTTTCCAGCGACAGCACACTGAAAGGGAATGGTACCGATGAAAACCCACTGGGACTGGATTATACTGAATTGACTGTTTCTGAAGGGAATTTACAGGCACAATCCGTAACGGGAGAAAAAATCAATAATGATGCATTTCAGGCAGGCACTAACATATCCATTGATCGCGACGAAGTTACACAAAACTTTATTATATCAGCCGATACTCTGGAAGGTAACTTTGTCGAATGTCTGGGCGATAATTGCCCTGTGGTCGGCGAAAGTGGTCGATTCTATCTTGACGGTAATACCGACGACGGCGCATCTTTCCGGGTCGGTTCTACAGGATTATTCAGCACTGGCATTATTTCTTCCGAGAATATGCTTATTGAAAGATATCTAAGAGTTGACCAAAATATCAGTACCCAGTCTAGAATTGGCGCGGGTGTGTATCCATTCGCACCGCAATACCCGGTCCATGTTCGCCCAAGTACCGATGATCTAGATGAACTCAACGCTGCGATCGCTATGAGCCGCGCCGATACTGGTGAGAGAGATGCGTGGACTCTGGGGCTCAATGACATCAATGGTAACTTCCATTTCCGCTATACTACGGACTTTACAAGCGAGGACACTGAGCGCATGGCATGGATTAGTAATTCAACGGGTGCTTATACTGAGACCTCTGACCGAAATCTAAAGCGCGATATAAGAACCGTAGATAACATTCTGGACAGGGTTCTTCAACTACGTGCGACGAGATATCAATTCAATCGACAGAATCAAAGTGATGAGCGTCGCAATTTTGGTTTCATTGCACAGGAGGTTCAAGAGATATTCCCTGACCTGGTCGTTCAAGAAGAAGATATCCTGGGCCTTTCCTATGCCAACTTTTCTGTTCTTGCTATAAAAGCCATTCAGGAGCAACAGGAGATCATCGAATCTCAGCAGCAGGAGCTGGATCAGATAAAACAGGTATTGAGAGATGCCGGCTATGATATCGACTAATTAAAACCAGGGAGATTCAGATATGAAAACATTCAAAATGACTACAGCTTTGATGCTGGCGATGTTTCTTACATTTTCGCACGGAGACCTCTTCGCACAGTATCAAATTCAGAACGCACTGATCGGAACGAGTGGTGGAGATATTTCCGGTGAAGGGTTAACCGTCAGCTCCACCATCGGCCAGCCGATTGCAGGTTCTTCAACAGGCGGCGGACTTATCGTGAACAGCGGTTTCTGGCAGATGCCGGGATTTCTTGTGGCTACTTCGGTAGAACAGACCGGGCCGGAGATACCCGGTGAGTTTTCGCTTGAGCAAAACTACCCGAATCCGTTCAACCCCGGCACTGTTATTCAGTTTTCACTGCCGCAAACGGCCGAAGTACAGCTTAAGGTGTACGACATGCTGGGCAGGGAAGTAGCCACACTGATCAATGAGCAGAAAAGCGCTGGCAGTTACCAGGTTAGTTTTAACGCTATCAACTTATCGTCGGGCGTCTATTTTTACAGACTTGCCGCTGGCAGGCATGTAGAAACCCGCTCAATGACCTTAGTGAAGTAGATATCCAAACCTGAACTTTTTCCGGTCATGTTCCGGTTTTATCAAACTAAAAAGCCGCTTATCTGTTGAGCGGCTTTTTTTATTAATTTAATTTTGTAAGAACTCCTGGTCCTTCCGCCCCAATTCAATTCTACTTCCCCTGTTTACTCCAATTTACCTGCTTTACAAGAACCCATATTCCGTAGGCTACAAGTGGAATACTGAGCCACTGACCCATATTCAGGGTCCAGGTTGCTTCTATGTCACTGTGGGCCAGCTTGGTGAATTCGATCAGGAAACGTCCGGTAAAGAGCATTACCA
>CAZXYQ010000234.1:0-3090 GCA_964644975.1 uncultured Rhodohalobacter sp. | reverse complement strand
TATTCACTGTTCTTGGGATTATGGCCGTACTGAATTCAATCGGATTGCTGATTATAGGACTTGATTATGCTATTCCCTTCGCAATTTTAGCATCTATGCTGGCAATTATCCCCTATGTGGGTGCAATATTAGGGGCAATTCCTGCAGTTCTTTATGCTTTCCTGTTTTATGACACGCTTTTAATACCACTTATGGTTATTGCGGTTTTTACAGCAGTACAGCTTATCGAAAGCAGCTTTCTAACTCCAAAAATTGTTGGGGCAAAAGTCTCCATCAATCCATTTGTGGCCATCATTGTACTGTTTCTGGGAGGAAAAATATGGGGAATAGCAGGCATGATCCTTTTTATACCACTCATTGGAATCATGAGGGTTGGGTTTTCCCAGGTTCATGAATTGAAACCCTACGGGTACCTTCTTGGTAACTTTATTGAGTACAACAAGTATGAAGAGAGTAATAAGAAAGAAGGTAAAATGGCTGTTCCAAAGCTGTCCGGGAAAACTAAATCGGTGAGAAAAGGCACGGCTGAACACTCATGACCCTCGACAAAACTGTTCGCCGGTCTTCAGCTCATATTTAAAAAATTACCATCATGAACCAGGTAGGGCTCGATGAGCAGATCAGTACCAGCACCTGGTTAAAACTGCCATATGAATAAACACGGCAATCAGCACAGATCTCACGTTGTTTATCGTTTTCTTGGGGCAGCTTTGTCATCATTAAATGTATGTTTTGCAACAAGCATGTGCACACCTGTTTTACATCTTTGACTTACAGAGGACTTTGCAGTACCGTTTTTTGCAAAGCCCTCTTTTATGCTATCGATCGCAAGCCTGATCTCTAATCTTCCATTGAGAATTATCAACCCCGCTGCATTCCGTAAGGCATATCCTGTACGAAATGAATGAGGCAGATATGACGCAAGCTTATCTCTTTTCAGCTACTACAAACACCGTCTGAACATCGGCAGGTGTCTCGGCAATTACTGCAAATTTTGTCCCTGCTGAATAGTCAAAATCCTTGTACCCGATCTTTACAATACTCAGGATCTCTTCAACCTTTTCATAGTTGAAATTCGCTTTTCCATCGGTGGTTCGAAATGAAGCGGGAAGTTCTTCAACCGCTATCTTATTCAGGTTAAACTCCGGATTTGACCGAAGAGTCCAGACCACAATCTGGAATTCACGCCAGGAAAGTTCCGGATCTTTTTCTTTTAAAATATTCTTAATGTTGAGCAGGTAATTAACCGGCTTCCATTTTTCGACACGATCTGTTGAATAAAGCTGAATACCATTGTAGGTGCCGTTATTACTGTCAATTGGTTTCTTCCAGTCGATGCACCATGATTCAAAGGTACCGTTCCCGATCACATTATTCGTTCTTACATTACTGAACCCGACATTGAAATAAGCCACAGTATGATTTCGATTCACAGTGATGGTAACGTTCTCTCCTCCAGTTATGGGGTGTACATCTTCAACAGGTGCCAGTGAATCGATTATGTCAGATTCTGATCCGGTAAGCGAATTAGAACATGAAATACTAAAAAGCATAAATATTGCAAACAGTAAAGTGACTGAACTTAATTTAGGTTCCATTTGTAGTTCCTTTTAATTACCCGAAATAGTTTTATTGTGAATTTATTTCACAATAGAAAAATGAGCTTTATTCACACTCCATCCATTACATTCATTTGAATTTAAATTTCATATTTCACATGTGCTAATCACTATCTGACACCGTCCACATGAATCCATAATGGGTAAGAATGGGTCAGGCAATGTCTCCGATAGCATTAAGTTCAGCAGTGCTGACGGAAAACGATACCTTCACCTGATATTGCTTAATTACGCGAGTTGCGCAGGTATAAGTAAATAATGAGCCCAAGGGCATCCCCGCGGGACAAAACCTTATTTTATATAACTTTAATCTTGTAATGTGTAACAACAAGTGGTGCCGGTTTATATACATTGGTTTACATAAAAGGAGTTAACATAACAGGAGAAACCGTGGATAAGCACAACAGAGACCACAAAAAAAACAAAAGAGACGATAAGAAACCGGTAAACAATAACCCGCAGTTTAAACCGGAAAAAAGCTCAGGCAAAAAAGCCGAAAGCAAGAAAGCTTAAACAACACAAATATTCATTTCAAACGGGCTTCTGAACTATCAGAAGTCCGTTGTTCTTATTTCAAGTACCATTTGTAATTGTTATGAATGAAAATGGCATAAAAGTTCAATCCATTATTTCGTATAATAGATCAAAAAAATTAATCGAATCAACATTATTTTGGATAGAAAACATAACGTAAATTTTCCTCACGGTTCAAATAATCAAGAGTTAGAAAAAGGAAAAACTCATATCATCGTTGAGATCATTGAGTATATACCGAACTCGGTGGTCATAAAAACGATCATCAAAAAAACCACCGGCAATATTTCGGCTGTATCGTTCGATTCAGGTGAAGTTTTGTCGGAAAAAATCTCACCATTCGATACCTTTATTCAGATTATTGACGGAGAGGCTGTGGTTGTGATTGATCACCAAGCGCATAAACTCTCCGTTGGCGAATCGATTATCATTCCGGCTCATACCCGAAATATCATTGAGGCTAAAGTGCGCTTTAAGATGATTTCGACTGTCATAAAAAGTGGCTATGAAGACTTAAGTATGGACGGTATTTCTTAATAGAACATGAGTTCGACATTAGGAAATGAGTCTAAAAAAGTCCCCCCTTCGAAGGGGAAAAGGCTCGTAAGAGCCTGGTGATGTGTCAAGTATGAAGCTTTGCAAGAAACACGCAATGTTTCCTACACATTGTTGGCTGCATATGTAAAAATGTCACGTGCCGTTACCCAATTAAAATCCGCATAGCGGATGGTTCATATTGTAACCCGGTGATTCATCGCCGGGGAAAAGACATGCCTAAGAACCTAACAGTGCCATCGGCACGCTCCATATCAACCGTGCCTACGGCACTTTTTGGAACGGGGGCAGTTCAATCCACCGGAATAAATTCCGGCGTTATCCCAAAGGGATGGCTTTGCCACAAGATCGGGCATACCTGACGGTATTTGAGCGAGACGAG
>CAZXYQ010000233.1:0-3090 GCA_964644975.1 uncultured Rhodohalobacter sp. | reverse complement strand
ATGGACAAAGTGATAAAACAAATCAACTAATATTTGTGAATAATGCAGGTTAAATCTTTCTTCCCCCTGTAAACAGTTTGTATATTTAAGTTATGATAAACAAAGTACAATTTGATCTTTTGAAAAAGCACGTGGGGCCATTCCTATTCTGCTTTTTTGTACTGATGTTTCTGCTGCTCATGCAGTTCCTGATGCTCCATGTAGATAAGCTGGTAGGTAAAGGATTGCCTTTTTTTGTAGTTGTAGAGCTTATTCTGAGTAACCTGGCCTACATGGTAGTGCTTGCCGTTCCTATGGCCACGCTGGTTTCCACACTCATCGCGTTTGGAAAATTCTCCGAGTGGAATGAACTCACCGCTATTCGCGCGGCCGGCATCAACCCCCTGAAACTAATTCTGCCTGTTCTGGCTCTCTCTGTCATTATGTTTATCTCTACAGCGTATTTTTCGAATTATATACTGCCGGAGGCCAACCATAAAGCACGCTCACTTTTTATCGATATCCGGATGGCAAAACCCGGATTTGACCTGGAAGAGAATACATTTTACGAAGGGATTGACGGGTACACGTTCCTGGTGAGGCAGATCGACTCCAATTCAGATACTCTCCGCGATCTCACTATCTTCCAGGAGCCGGTTCAGGACCGCTACCGCGCGTATATCCGAGCTGAAAGCGGGCAGCTTAAAAGTGATGATGAGCAGACGCTCACACTTTTTTTAAATAAAGGTTCAATATTAAGGCACGTTCCCGGTGAAAGACGAAGTGATGAGACGCTTGAACGCACTGATTTTAACCGCTATCGCCTCAGCTTCGACCTTTCAGACCTCGCTTTTTCCCGCACGAACCCGGAAGCACGTTCTCGTACCGGGCGAACCATGAGCGGTGAGGCGATGCTTGCCGTGGTAGACACGATCCGCATGGAGGTAAACAGAGAGTTCGAAAGTTTTACGGAACGCACCAGACAGCATGTATCCATTCCCTTTGCCGTTGATCGAAGCAGCAGTATTTACCGCAGATCTTCTACCATTAACGACGATAGCCTCAGGACGTATTCATCTTCTTTTGAGACGTTAAACCTGATGGATCACCCACAGAGCCAGATAGCTGCTCTAAACCTGGCCATCAACAGCCTGAATCGATACAGGGCAGATGTGGATAGTTTTCGGTCCAACATCGACTGGAGAAATCTAAAAATTGCGGAGTTCTGGGTTGAAATACACAAAAAGCTATCCATTCCGTTTGCATGCATTCTGTTTGTGATGATCGGCGCCCCTATCGGTATGCTCACCCGCAACGGCAATATCGGAATTGCGGCCCTCTCGAGCGCCGTTATCCTCACCATCTACTTCATCGCAATTATTCAGGGAGAAAAATTTGCTGACCGAGGAATCATATCTCCTTTTATGGGAATGTGGGGGATCAACATTCTCTATTTCATCATCGGTTCGTACCTGATGGTTCATGTCTGTACCGCTTTCAGAATTACAAATTTGTTCCAATCAGATGAATAGATTCGACAGACACATTTTTTCAAAGCTCTTCACGATCACACTCTTTGTGATGGTTGTGCTGATCTTCATATTTATCCTGATCGATTTTTCCGAAAACAGTGACGATTTCACGGATAAAGGGGCGTCGCTTGCTGAAATATGGAATCAGTACTACCTAAACTATATTCCCGAAATGGTTCGGCTGATGTCTCCCCTGGCCGTATTTGTTGCCTGTCTGGTTTTAACGGGCCGCATGACCGAAAGGCTCGAAATTATAGCTCTGAAAGCCTCCGGAGTAAGCCTCTACAGGCTGGTAGCTCCCTATCTGCTCTTCGGATTTTTGGTGGGCGCATCCGTCAGTGTTCTCGATGCTTACGTAATACCCACCTCCAACGCTGAACGTATTGAGTTTGAGAATACCTATATGAGCGGCGGCGGGGAGCGAATCGACCGGGGACGGCTCTTCAGGCAGGAATCGGACAATACCATCGTCAGCTTCAATTTTTTTGAGGCCAGCACAAATACCGGATACCAGGCATCTATCGTGATGTTCGATAATGACAAAGTGAAGCGGGTCTCTAACGCAAACCGGATTGAATGGGTTGATTCACTATCCCTATGGAAAGTAGACCGGCTTCGGGAAAGAGTGTTCTCCGGCAACAGCTATGTTGAAACAGACACCGTGAACGTTACTCTTGATCTGAACCTCTACCCCCGGGACCTGGCCCGCCGCAGTTCAGATATCTACCAGCTGACCTACCCCGAGGCTTTTATCTATATAGAATCCATAGAGCGAATCGGTGCGGGTGGAACATCTCTTCCCAGAACACAGCTTTACAGCCGCATTGCATACCCAATCTCGGTGTTTGTTGTCTGCCTGATCGGTTTCGCCCTTGCCGCTGAACGTCGCCGCGGCGGACGTGGATTTTATATCGCTTCCGGCCTCAGTATCAGCCTCATTTACCTGGCGTTTATGAAAATTATTGAACCGTTCGGGTATGCCGGCACCGTATCTCCGGAGTTCGCATCCTTCTTCCCCCACGCGCTCTTTCTGCTGATTGGATTTATTTTGCTGATGATGACAAAAAAATAGGGAGATCGTGCTTTCTAGTGCTGTGTCAAGCAAAAAGTGACGGTTCAGACCTGACAGCATTCCCGCGCACCCGGTGTTTTTCCGGTCCAGAATCATTCGGGGCGGGTTTCTGTCAGCGTCGAAAATGTTGAGTAAAAAGTTTATAAAAAACATTTTTTACACAAAATCCAACGCTGTCAGATCCAGTGGGTGCTGACAGGTTTCGAACGATATTTTATATTTGACTTAACACTAGTGATGTGTCAACGGTGAACTATCCTAAGAGTCATCGGATGAGTCATGCTGAATCATATATTGATCCAGCATGACTCTATCCGACATTTTAACGATGACACTGCACTAGTTAAAAATTAGAATTACGCTCACAAGACAGCCATAAAAAAACCGAACACCGAAACCACATAGTTACTGTGATTCCGTCATCCGGTTTTTAAACGTTTAGAAATTTTATACTCAGGCTTCCGGTTTGGGGCCCCTGTAATTGAACGGCATATCAAACTTCTCTTT
>CAZXYQ010000232.1:0-3108 GCA_964644975.1 uncultured Rhodohalobacter sp. | reverse complement strand
TTTAATACTTCCATTTCAGTTTCACCAAGCGGCGTTAGTGATTTTCTCATTGTACCAGTATGTTTAAGTTCAGATGCCAATTAAAATCTTAGTACTAATAAAATAGTATAATATCAGAAAGTCAATACTCTACTATATTTTTAATATTTCTATTGTATTATCTATCGTGTAAGCTTTAATTCCACAAAATTTTGGATAAAGATCATACTGATGAACTAAGTATTTTTCACAGTAAAAATTTGCGGTTTAATGCCTATAGGTAAGTATCATCAATATCAATAAGTTATCAGTACAGTCATTTGCAGCCAGTTTCATTCTTTTATAAAACTTAAAAAATAGTTCATTACCCCTTTGAAGAAACTTATTTTTGCTCTATTACTATTGCTCCCCGGCTCAGTATGGGCTCAGGAAGTGCACCAGGAAATACTATTTGATGGTGTTACCGGCAATGCGCTCATGGATAGCCTGGCGCTTCATTTCAAGCCCGCTACAGTTTTAAACTATGATAATGCCCGGGACCTGATGTTCTCTGAAATCTTCAATGAAGATGGAATTAACATCTGTGTGTATACTGCGGATACCATTGAAATCCCTTTTGGTGATCCCAACCCAAGGACAATAGCTAACAATCATGATCCGAACTGGAATACCGAGCATATCTATCCTCAGTCAAAAGGTGCAGGTTCCGGAAATGCTCGAAGTGATCTTCACCATTTGATGCCGACCCGGGCTGATGTAAACAGTTCGAGGGGTAACTCGTTTTTTGGGTTTGTTGCGGATGATAATGTAACCAACTGGTGGAACGAAGAAGGCAGCCACAGTAACAAGCCATCCGGTGATCCCGCAACGTTCAGTAAAGCGATGGGTAGTTCCCGGTTTGAGCCGCGAGATGCCGTAAAAGGTAACCTGGCCCGTGCAGTATTTTACTTTTATACGATGTACCGGGCTGAAGCGACCGATGCAGATCCTGCTTTTTTCCCCGCCCAATACGAGGCATTAAGAGAATTTCATAACATTGATCCTGTTGACGCACTTGAGGTTGAACGTACATTCCAAATCGCTGATGTTCAGAATGGGAAGCCAAACCCGTTTGTGATAGATACAACACTGGTACGCAGGGTATTTTTTGAAGATTTTGATTTTGATCAGCTTCCACAAAATGAAGACGGCTATCTTGTGGATTTTGAAAATGAATCGAAAACAGCGTATGCCGAAAGTTTTGTAACACTGAATGGAATTACCTGGAAACTGGATAATGTATTGATCGGCAGTCTGGATGAAGATTTACGAATAGGTACAAAATCAGCAAGAGGCAGGCATCAATCTGAAACTCCCGCGTTACTGCAGATGGAAGAGGATAAGATTAATGGATTAGGCATCATTAGTTTTCTATATGGCAGGTCTGATTTTAGCGGTGATCGAAATCCCGAAGCACCTGTTTTGGTTGTTGAATACAGTATGGACGGAGGTGTCTCGTGGATACAAACAGGCACGGAAATTGATTTGGACGGTGTTGATGAATTCACAACATTTGAATCGGAAGTGAAAGAACATGGTGAGGGAAGAATCAGAATTCGTTCAATAAGCGGCAGCAACGGCCGCCGGTTTAATATCGATAACATCCTGATCACAAATTATATTGAAACTGAAGCTGAACTGACAATTACCGGGCGTGAAGGGTGGAGAATGTTAACCTCACCTGTAAAAACGATAACATTATCTGAATTGCTTGAAGATATTTTTACCCAGGGCTTTCCCGGTGCGGATGTTGAATCTGATCAAAGTACATCCAATGTTTACTGGTATGATGAAGCTACCCAATCGTATAAAGTGCCGGAATCAATCAATCAGCAAATTGAACCCGGAACAGGTTATATCGTTTACATTTTTGAAAATGATGATCCGGATGAACCCGTAACCGGTGATCTTAATCGGACCATTTCACTGACAGGTGAAGAACCAGGTGATTTTGACCACCCTATGAGTTTTACCGATAACGGAGATCCTGTAACTGAAGGCTGGAACCTGCTTGGTAATCCGTTTAACACGGCATTATCCGTTTCAGAGCTTGAGCTTTACCTTGAACAGGACATCAACGACAATGTATATGTGTGGGATGCAAACGCCGGATCAAACGGTGAATACAGGGTTTTATCATCCTCAGATATTGAACATACCATTGCTCCTTTCCAGGGATTTTGGGTGAAGACAGAATCTACTGAACAAGAATTTCCTTTTACGAAAGATGCAGCCACTGATGGCGGTACTTTTTACAAGTCGGGTAGTTCTGAACTGGAGTTATCTCTCCGTTTTAACGGAAATTTTGAGTTTGCATCCGGTAAGCTGATTTTTTCCGAAAATGGATCTAAATCATTTATCAATAGAGATGCTTACAGCCTGATGCCATTCTCTGCTGAAAATGCATACAGTTACTTCTTAAAGGAAGGAATAAAATTATCTCACGCACATTTTCCTGATCAGTTTGAGGGTGAATTACATATTCCATTTTCAATCTCTTCATCGGTAGCTCTTGATGGATTTATTGAGGCAGATATTTCAGGTAACAGTGACGGATGGAGTTTTATACTTGAGAAGGTATCTACAGGTGATCAATGGAATATTCCGGAAGAGAAAGTGCCGTATCAATTTATGGCCAAATCAGCAGATCTGAATCCGCTTAAACCGGTTCGTCCATTGATTACAAAACTTCAAGATGATGCGGATTTTATTTTAAGGGTTTCAAATACAACAACGGTAAATATTGAAAGCGAGAAACCGCTTCAGGTTTCACTCGATCAAAACTTTCCAAATCCATTTAATCCTACCACAACAATCGGATATTCGGTTCCTTCTCATCAGCATGTAAAAGTTGAAATTTTTGATATGCTTGGCCGCAGGGTATCAGTTTTATTGAATGATACAGTACCAGCCGGTCATCACACATTAACCTTTGATGCATCAGTTTTATCTAGCGGTGTATATCTTTACCGTTTATCGACTGCCGGCCAATCACTTACAAGAAGGCTTACTTTAATTAAATAGCCCTTCAGACAAATTGCAGAATCTGAAAAAATATTTTTCAGAATGCACATCTTAATTCCGGATTTG
>CAZXYQ010000231.1:0-3116 GCA_964644975.1 uncultured Rhodohalobacter sp. | reverse complement strand
GCTTTTATTCTGATGGTAATTACGGTACTTCTGATGGGATTCGGAGCCTGTGCAGGAGAGGATGAGCGTGAAAGGCCAGAGGCGGACGATAGTGTTGAGATTCGGCCGGACGTCATTTTTTCCATAGCAGATGACCGAGATTTGCACGTATACATCGAAAGCCAGGGTCTGGTAGAGGCGAGCCGCGAGATTGTAATTCGGCCGCGCATTAGCGGATTTGTGGATGAAACAGTTCTTGAGGATGGTGCCCGTATTCAGCAGGGAAGCACTATTCTTCAGTTTGATGATGAAGAGTGGCGACTGCAGCTTGAGCAGGCGGAAAATGAGTTTGAAACAGCTACAGTAGCTTACAACATTGAAACACGCCAGCGGCAAAATCGAAGCGGAAACAGCGGAGAGATGCAGGATGACCGGATGGTCCGTATCAGTACGGGTCTGGCGGATGCCGAAACTGCACTGAACCGCACCAAGCTTGATCTATCCTACACAACGGTTAAAGCGCCGTTTACCGGCAGTCTATCCGTACCGGTACGAATCACGGAGGGCGCCTACCTGCAGGCCGGAACCGAACTTGGCCGACTGATTGATGATCGCACGGTACTGGTTCGCCTTGATGTGCTTGAGTCTGAACTGACTCGTCTGAGTGAGGGGATGGGTGTAGAACTTTTTTCTCCATCTGGTAACCGAAAGGAGGGATTTGTTAAAGCAATCTCCCCGGTCGTAGACGCCGACAGTAAAACCGGCAAAGTTGTGGTGGAAGTGGATAACAGCGATCGCACTCTACGTCCCGGTATGACGGTGGAGGGGCGAATACAAATTGAAGCGCATTCAGGAATGGCCCGAGTGCCTCGTTCAGCCATTCTGGAGCGGGACGGCGGCCGGACACTGGTCTTTAAACTGAAAAATGAAACGGTAGAGTGGGTCTATGTTGATCCGGAAATCGCCACCTCCGACTGGGCAATTGTCAACCACGAAGATATCAGCCCGGGCGACACGCTTGCCGTTGACCGCCACTTTGCGCTGAGTCACCTTCAAAGAGTGAGGCCCAGAATGGCGGGGCAGATTTTGATGGAGGATGTAGTGGATTAGAGATAATAGATATGAGATTTGAGATGGCAAAAGTGAAAGGGGAAAGGTGAAAAGGTAAACTCTCCCCTAACAAGGGGCTCCTCTTTTATCCCGCGCCAGCGAGACTGAGAGGGGTGTTTTTCGGGATTTATAAATTGAATCGAAATGATGTTTAGGACTTGAAAATGAAACAGCTGAAGTTGAATAAGAAATATGGTACCTAAATGGGCTACGGATAAACATCCCCCTCATGTCCCCTTTGATTGTTGAGGGGGAGTATTATTCTCCCCTGATCCCAAACGGATGCCGTTGGCGCAAAATCAGCGTGCCGACGGGGAAAGGTGAAAAGGTGTCATTAAAACATAGAATTGATAATAACAGAATGATACATATGAAAAGAAATCAAATACGGAACTTTACAATTCTGCTAATTGGGCTGTTTCTGGTTATTGGATGCGGCAGCTCGAAGGATTTCAACACGTTAAATGGGTTTATGCCGTATAGTGATCTGTCGCCCGAGGAGCTTGAGGTACTCCGCGAACAAGTAGTGGATCATGAAGAACTTGATGAATCGCCACAGGTTGAAGGCGGAATGGTGAGTATTCTGATGGGATTGCGCTACCCTGAAGAGGCAAGACGGGCTGAAGCAGGCGGACGTGTAGTGATTGACTTTATCGTAGATCTTGAAGGAAATGCCCGGGATTTAATTGTTGCCCAGAGCGCCGGCTACGGTATGGATGAAGAAGCGATCAGGCTGGTAAAATCGGGAACCTATATTCCCGCCAAGCGCAACGGCGAGGCTGTGGTTGCCAGACAAACATTGCCGGTCACGTTTGGGATGCCGTAGGTATGAGTGGGGAAAAGTGAAAAGGCAAAAGTGAAAAGTGAAAGGTGAAAGGTGAATTTTTTTAAAAAAGTGTAAGGTAACGAATGAAAATGCATCATATAGTTGGACGTAATTTCAAATTAAACCCTACTATTATGTTAGATCTAAATCATAAAAAATTGACCGTATGGAAGAAGAGTATAGAGCTTGTAAAGCAAATATATGTACTGACAGGTGATTTTCCATCAGAAGAAAAATTCGGAATGGTAAGCCAGCTTCGGAGGGCGGCTATATCAGTACCGTCAAATATTTCTGAAGGTGCTTCCAGGAGGTCAAAGGCTGAACGCGAACGTTTTTACGAGATCGCAAGATCTTCACTTGTTGAAATTGATGCCCAAATTGAAATAAGTCTTGAACTTGAATATCTGAATACTGGAGATATCAGTGAGTTAACGCAGCTGGCAAACCAGGTATTCGCAATGCTATCTGCTATGATGAGAACCAAATAGAAAAAACCGGAAACAGATCTCTCCCCGATGATTATTTTCGGTAGAGATACATTTTTCACTTTTCACCTTTCACTTTTCCCTCACATAAATGCAAGAAATCTTCCGCCGAAAATATCTCATCTCACTCAGCTACATGGCGATTGCCATTGTGGGGGTGGTGGCGTGGATGAATATTCCGCTGGAGATGGCACCGGATCTTCGGCTGCCTTCGGTGACGGTGAACTATAACTGGGGGACCACAAGTCCGGAAGTGGTGGAGCAGGAGATTACCCGCAGGGTGGAGTCGGTTGCTACGCGGCTGAGAAATGTGGATCAGATCCGATCGGTCTCCAATGAGGGGCGATCGCGGGTTACCATTACGTTTGAGAAAGATACGCCGTTAGAGTACCGTATTCTGGAGCTTCAGGAATACCTATTTGGCCTTACCGATGAACTACCGCCCCAGGTGCGTCAGCCAAGGATCAACCGGTCAATTCCGCAGGAACTGCAGGAGCAGGAGACCTTTATGGCCTACTCCATCAGCGGAGACCGCAGCAAACGGGAGCTCTACCGCTATGCCGAAGAGCAAATTCGTCTCCGTCTGCTGGGTTTTCCCGGGCTGGCAGATATTGAAATCCGTGGTGCGGAAGATCCGGCGCTGACGGTACGATTTAACTCCCCGCTGATTGAACGCTACGGGCTGCGTTCAGAAGAGATTTTACAGGAGGTGAGCC
>CAZXYQ010000230.1:0-3159 GCA_964644975.1 uncultured Rhodohalobacter sp. | reverse complement strand
GATAAATATTTCCCTTTATTCACCTCCCAATTTCTTGTATATTCGAACGGGGTTAAGGATTCTGATTGAGTTTCAAAACTTCTTCAGTGGTCCTGACAAGAGCCACGCCTTTACGGGCGTGGCTTATTTATTTCACCTCTCTTTTAAAACTATTTCCTCAAAAAGTTACGCTCACCGGTCTCTGCGAACGTTTATCGCTTTTCAGGCGTTTTTATTTCCCAACTAACAATCAAGGAACTATGAAATCAACTTGCTGTTTGAGCTTTCTAACTTTTATTCTTGCCACAATTATTTCGTTGCCGCTTAACGCACAGGATCGGATTACCAGTGAAGCAGAAGCGAAGGCGATCTTCGAAGAGGTTGAAGACAGAAGAAATTCTATCTCATCCGAAATATCAATTATGGAGATGGAAATCACTGACCCAAGAGGACGCACCAGAACCCGCACCATGAAAATGTGGTCGAAAACGGGGGGAAATGACACCCAAAGTCTTATTGTCTTTTCAAGTCCCGGTAATGTGAGTGGAACGGGGTTTCTCACTATTCGCGAAGACGGGAGCAGCACTCAGAGGCTTTATCTCCCATCTGTAGGCAGAATTCAAAACATTACCTCATCGGAGCGGGGTGATCGTTTTATGGGCAGCGATTTTACTTACGAAGATCTTGGAGACCAACAGTCTGACGACTACACATTTGAATGGCTCGAACAGCATGAGGACCATTACCTCGTACACGCTCAAAAAACTGACTCTGAACAATACTCATCGGTCACATTCAAAATCGACCGGGAAAGATACACACTCTCAGAAGTACACTACTTCAACACAGAAGGAGAAAAAATTAAACGCCTCGAAGCGGAAAACTTTGAACAGCTTACCGACGACCTTTGGTCGCCCTCTACCATGACCATGTACGACCTTCGCGATGATCGAAAAACAACCCTGACATGGAGTGACCGCGAAATTAATTCATCGATTCCTGATTGGCGGTTTACCGAACGGGGGCTGCAGAGAGGGATTTAGTAAGTTGGGCTACCATTAAGTCAGAATTGTGTCATTGAACGAGCGCTCACACTGAGCCAGATTCAGTGATTGGGTTATTCGTTGCCGGTGTATTGGTTATCGGTTCTTCCGTAGTGAAGTTCCCAACGTAAGCCGTTCCTTGAAACAA
Source organism: uncultured Rhodohalobacter sp. (assembly GCA_964644975.1). GTDB lineage: Bacteria > Bacteroidota > Rhodothermia > Balneolales > Balneolaceae > SW132. The sequence goes on along the minus strand of CAZXYQ010000230.1, from coordinate 1,989 downwards.
CTTAAATACCTCAGGTCAATTTTAAGCCCTAAAGAAATGATCAAGAAGAAGTCTCTCCTAATCAGGGGCTCATACTTTGAACACGCGGCGTTAGCGTAGTGAAATTGAGAGGTGTGTCCACTGGTTTTATCACGATCCGATTGACACCCCTCCCTCCGCCGGCTGGCGGAGTACTCCCCTCTCCGGGAAACTGCACCTGGGACCAGGAAAACACTGGCAGGGGAGACTATTCCCCCTCATTCCCCCTTTTTTAAGGGGGACTTTCATGCCTATAATTTGACAATCGAACTCAGGTTAAATCTTATACTAACATCCAAACTAAATTCCCCTATCGGTTACGGCCACCTGCCACCCCTCCAGCGGGTTTAATGGATTCGCACTGCTGTGCAGATAGTGCTCTTCTTTTTTGACTATCCCCTGCTTAACCGGTGCATTTCGAATGGCCAGCGCTGTGGCATCGATGTCATGCTGCTGATATAATACTCTGAAATGATCCTCGGCGTCCCAAATTAGCGTCCCCGCAGGGCTGTTCACAGATCCGTGCTCCTGCAAAATTGGAATAATCCACGAACGGCTGAGGCTTGGGTTTCCCTCTCTGAGAATTTGCATTACCGCCTTGGATGAGAATTCTTTAAAACTGCCGATCACATCCTCAAATGTTCCCCAGACGGTATTCCCTAAAAGCATAATGCGATCCGGCATAATCACATATTCATAAATCCGGAGTCCCCTTTTATCGCAGCACCACCGCAGACCGCTGCTCATCTTTCTTAAAATTCTTATTTCGGTGAATAACGATATGCCCGCCACCACCTTCAGCGATACAAACGTCAGCTCTTTCTCTTTTCGGTTTCTTCTGACCATAATTTCTCCTTTTTCTTGTATGATCAGTTCATAGCCAACTCCTTACACTTTTTTTAGACTTTTTTTGATGATTTTGGAGCACACCTGTCCAAAACGTTGCCATCAATTCCAGCAATATTACCACATTAGTGGTATCGAGTTTTATGTTCTCGCCCCAACGGGATCCCTCACGGTGCAGATTTTCACTGGTTAAAAAAAATGAGCGCAAAGTACCTCGGTAGAGCTGCGCTGAAACATACCTTTTACACAGTAGAACATAAGCGGGACTCAGCAATTAAATCAGCGTACCTCTGCGAGAAAACGAATGGAATTGATTTTGTATATGGTAATTAATCGTTCTTTATTCGTATAAAACAGATGCTTTTAACCAGCTTCAAAATATTTAGGACAGGTATGGAGGATTAGTGCAAAATTATTACAGATGGATTGGCATAACTGAAGGCTTATAAAACTTTGAGAGTGTGTATGTCGAAAGTAGCAACTATGAAGGTGTGCCCGGGCATTCTCTGATTCAGTATCTATCCACTACTTCTACTTCGTATCCTCTTCTTTTACCGCAAACGAAACGAGTATATTCAGATCTACAATCTCCAGTGTTTTTTCGTGGGTGGCTTCAAGCTTCACTTTCGGAGCTTTACCGGCCCGGTACGCCTCCAGCCATCTTCTGGCGCACAGGCACCATCGGTCACCGGGTTTTAAACCGGGAAAGTTCCATTGCGGTCGCGGCGTTGACAAATCGTTTCCCTTTGATTTCGAAAACTCCAGAAACTCTTCCGTCATAACAGCACAGACCGTGTGTGTTCCCTGGTCTTGCGGGCCGGTATTACAGCAGCCATCCCGGTAGAAGCCCGTCATTGGATCTTCACTACATGAAGCGATGGAATTGCCAAACACGTTTTTACTTTCTTCTTTGTCCATATCCTCAGTTTTATTTATATCAATATTCCTATTTATCCTGTTCCTATCAACTTTCAGCTAAATTTTTATGATGCTTTACCTCTGAACGCTGCTATACTCTAGATTCGTTATAACTATTTATGTCCATCAGAAATTCAGGTTAGAACAGATAATTCGTATCTTTATCCGTTTGCAGAACTATTTAGAGAAACCATTTTATGAGCAAAT
>CAZXYQ010000229.1:0-3172 GCA_964644975.1 uncultured Rhodohalobacter sp. | reverse complement strand
ATTTTTGAACTACTCCACAGGAAAGGGATTGAAATTGAGCTGAAGCCACTCTCTGTAGGGGTTCGGGTTGAGCACGCTCAGTCGCTGATCGATTCAATTCAGTATAGCTGTGAAGATCGCGGCCCGTATCTGCCGCCCTCGGCCTACAGTATCGTAAAACAGATCGGCGGCCGGGGTGTATATTCGTTCTGTATGTGTCCCGGCGGGGTGATTGCTCCTTGTGCCACAAAGCCGGGCGAGATCGTCACCAATGGATGGTCCTCTTCGCGCCGTGCCCGGGCAACCGCTAATTCAGGAATTGTGGTGGAGCTCAGCCGAAAAGATTTCAAGCCGTTCGAAAAGCACGGTCCCCTGGCAGCAATGGAGTTTCAAAAATTAATCGAGCAGAAAGCCTGGCTCGAAGGCGGTAAAACTCAAACCGCTCCGGCGCAGCGTTTAGTTGATTTTGTGGAGGGCCGCCTGTCTGATGATCTGCCCAACACCTCGTATTCGCCCGGAATCACATCCGTTGATCTGCAATCGGTACTCCCGGAATTCATCTACACTGCGCTGCGAGATGGCTTTAAAGAGTTCGATAAATCAATGCGCGGCTATCTCACAAACGACGCGGTGGTCCACGCCCCGGAAACCCGAACCTCATCACCCGTAAGCATTCCCCGAGATAGAGATACGCTTCAGCATGTTCGGATCAAAGGGCTCTACCCGTGCGGTGAAGGGGCGGGTTACTCCGGCGGTATTGTCTCAGCTGCTATGGATGGCATCAAATGCGCCCGGAAAGTGGCTAAAAACGGAAAATGACGCTGATTTATATCTCTATCGGTTCATTACTTACTGGTCGTCCGGTTCATCACCCCGCCTTACCAGTTAATCCATACGTAAACAAACCACTGTTTTCCTTCTTCGTGTTGCGCTTATTACTTGAACTCAGGAATCTTTAATGGATTTAGATTTTTGTAATCTAACATACGTATTTCCACTTATATAAAATGAGCAGTATGTTGTTTAGCAACTCACAGCATCCGCAAACAGAATCTATTTTTATGACCTCATACGATGTTGAATTCAAAATGCACGTTCGGGATTACGAGCTCGATACCCAGGGTGTTGTGAACAACTCGGTCTATCAAAATTATCTTGAGCACGCCCGTCATCAGTTTCTAAAAACCCTCGGACTCAACTTTAATGACCTTCATAAAAACGGGGTGGATGCCGTCGTTCATAAGATTGAGCTGGAGTATAGAAAACCTCTTGTTGGCGATGATCAGTTTATAGTCCGATCAAGAATCCGGGAAAAAGGGCACGTCCGCTATCTGTTTGAACAGGATATCTACAGGCTGCCCGATGATGAATTAACTCTAAAAGGAGTTGTCACCACTGTGTTCATGACCAATGGCCGACCGATACGCCCGCCTGAGTCAGTAACGGAAGCACTCAGAAAATTCCGCGAAATAAAAAACCCTTAAACCACGCTGGGAAAGCCGCTTATTCCTGCCATTTAAAACAGACCGTTATGAAACGAATATTTTTAATCATTACTCTAACCGGATTTTTCGCATCAGGCTGCGGCCCCGCCTGGGATAGTGCCTCTTCTGATGAGGAAAAGCTACAAATATTATTAAATGATTTTCTGGATGGAGCGTCTGTAAATGATGCAGCCATGCATGACCGTTTCTGGGCTGAAGACTTGATTTATACCGGCTCGGCCGGAAACCGCACCACCAAAAGTGAAATCATGGACGGACTTGAAGGCGGATCTGTTAATGCAGCAGAAGAGCCACCGGTGTACAGCGCTGAAGACGTTCAAATCCGGGTTTATGGTGACGTTGCGGTAGTGGCTTTTAAGCTGGTTGCAGAGGACGAGTACGATCGGATGGAGTATTACAACACAGGCACATTTCTAAACCGTGAAAATGAATGGCGTGCTGTGGCGTGGCAGGCAACACGGATCCCCTAGCAGTGTGTTTTTGGAAGTCACCCGGGTTCAATTAATAATGTGCTTATCTGGAGTCGAAAACTCCTCTCCTTACCCATGCATCCCTTTAAAATAGTTGAACAGGAGGGCAGTGCTTTTTGCACTGATTTATAATCACACTCAGGTTAATCGGTTATCCGTCACTGCATCGCCGGCAGCATAAAGTAAAACTCCTCTATCCGTTTCCGGGCTGTTTCTGCTTCCGTATCCCGGCCCAGTTTTTCAAACGCCCGGGCGCGAATGGTATGTGCGTCCATCGCCAGGGGTGAATCCGGAAAAAGATGGGCGCTCTCAGTGGCTCGCTCGAGCGCCTTTTCAATATCCCCGGAATCATCGCTTTCTATGAGAACAGCGGCCTCCTCATACGCCGTTTTCCAGCCAATTACTTCCGGGCTCATCCGTCCTTCTGCCTGCAGTACAGGGAATGGTGGCAGCTCAACCTTGCTGTGTTTATCAGTTATCATTTCGGGACCGGCCGCAAAAAAATCCCGGATTCCTTCAAGCAGCGCTTCCGCTTCTTTCCTGTTGTATTCCTCCTCTTGCAGGCGCTGCTCTTCGTTCAGGTTTGTGAAAAAAGACGCCTCTGTGATGACGCCCGGAATTCCGTAGGAGTGGCGGAGCACTGCTGTTCCCGACCCGGTAAATATGGTGTGATCAGAGGCTACCAGTACCGGTTTCTCTCCCTCAAAAAGTGCACTGTTGATTTTCTGTCCCAATATCTTGCCAAGCTGCAGGCCGGCGCGGTTTTCACTCGCATTGCCGTGGAAGTAGACTACCGGAAAGTTGACGGAGGTATCGGCAATGGCGTTGTGATGGATGGAAAGGAACAGGTCAGCATCGTAATCCACAGCAAGCTCTGCTCGCTCCTGCAGGCCAACATCGCTATCGTCCGTACGGGTCATGAGCACCTCAGCACCCTCTTCTAACAAAAGATCCTGCAGTATCAGGGCTACACGCAGGTTGATCCACTCCTCTCGCTCGCCGCTGGGCCCAACCCGATAGTGATCAACTTCAGCCGTGCCGCCGTGGCCGGGATCGAGCACAATTGTTTTGCCGTTGAGAGCTGAATCTGTTTCGCTGCATCCGGTAATTGCCAGCGGCAGAAAAAGCACAAATATCCACATGAATGACATGAAAAATCGAAACCGTTTATACAAATTTTCGTAACCCATTCGGACGCTCTTATGAATCAAAGAATGA
>CAZXYQ010000228.1:0-3178 GCA_964644975.1 uncultured Rhodohalobacter sp. | reverse complement strand
CTTTTAGGTTCATGATTTAACAATCGAACTCAGGTTAATAATCCTGTATCGCTTCAATCCAGTATTTCTCCATCTCTTCAACTGATTCCGGCTGGTTTTTTGGCTTTACGACCCTGAACCCGATGAATGGAGCGTTTGTATGCCACCACAAGCTTTTTGGAAGCTGAGGATCATTCATTTTCCATCTCGGGTTGGATGCGCGCCGGTTCAGACAACTCGCCGCTTCAGCGACATCTGTCCAAGATCCGCCTCTTGCAGCCCTGGGATAGAGTTCATCAGGAATAAACAATGGGTTGACTGCAGGATCTCCTTCCAGCCGGTCAAAATAGTCTTCATGGTATTGGTCCATTGTCCATTCCGCCACGTTGCCCAGCATATTATAAATACCAAGTGCATTAGGCTCTTTACTATCCACTCTGTCGTAACTTCTGTTGCTGTTACCGCGGTGAACGGCGTAATCATTAAGATTATCGGGTGGCTGATACGCTCCGTTTTCTCCTGCCCGGCAGGCGTATTCCCACTCAGCTTCCGTTGGCAGCCTGTAGAAATCTCCCGTTTTTACGGTAAGCCATTTTGTGAACATTACCGCAGCATAGTGCGTCATATTGATTGCAGGATACCCGTCCGCACCCATACCCATTGTTAAATCACCATAGGCCGGTGATGGGGTAGAAATTACGTCTGCGGGAATGTCCGCTTCTCTTAATACTTCAAGAACATCTTCTGTAAGTGTTGGAGAGGATATAGCGTCAGCCTCAATATCCACGCCATAAAATACCTGGTAGAGCTCTCTTCGAATATTTTCTATAGATTCGTTTGCAAATAGATTGTACAGATTCCATGTAATTTCGTATTTACTGATCCAGAACGGATCTACCTGCACAGAATGTCCATGTCCATCTTCATGCTCTGCGGCCCCCATGCTAAATGTTCCGCCGGGTACCGGTATCAAATCAATAGATTCTGACTCCCCCGGTATGTTCTCCGTCAATACCATAAATTCTTCAGAATGAGAAACTGAATCAGGCATCCCGTCCGGATCAGACTGTTCGGAACCCACAGGAGTTTGATTTGAAACTGTAGCGCATGAGAGAAAAATCACAGTTAGAAAAACTGTAAAATGAAAGGATTTAACACGGAAAGAAAAAAAAGATCCAGGTAATTTGAGGGAGTTTAATCTTTTCATATTTGTACAACCTTTTTAATTTGATAACGCAACGCTCTTATACCGGCAATCTTATGGTCAGCACTTAGTTACATAATATAATTTTAGATTGAATATTTCATCAAGATGGGTACAAATTCTTAAAAGATATTGACTGAATTGAATCCATAGTCATTTTATCCAATGAATTGTACTCAGACTCATTCACACCGCCCTCAGCCAGGTGGGGACTGGCCAGTCTACACCGACACCCTCTTTTGATTACTCTCAAAATCGTGCGGCCCTAATCTCAGGCACTGCCTTCCCCAAAGGAGTGATCTTCCGCCAACATCATATCTGGAGTGGAGTTGTTAACTTCTTAACAGGCTGAACTGCGTCGCTTAAAGAATCACTTGGCAAAAACTTGCATGGAGCGTGATCTCCTAAAAAAAGCAATTGGCATCTTCGGCAAGACAAGCGGGTAAAAACCTGATCTTCCATTCCAATCGCAGGGTTCAATATGCGTGCGGTGATTTGACGGAAAAACTGGATGACTACAAGATTACGCAAAGGATGAATCGAAAAGGAAACTGCTGGGATAACGCCCCGGCGGAAAACTTTTTTAAAACGCTCAGACATGAACTGGATATGCCGGTTTACTTTCAAAGTTACCAACATGCCGAAGAAACCTTAAAACAGAAATCAGCCGCATGAATCCCTTAACTGATTGCCCACTTTTTTGTTGTAACTCCCTCACTCCCTCACTCCCTCTCCCAATCACCAAATCCACCTCACCAAATCACGCACTGCGCGCGCGTTTAACGAGGATATTATAGAAGGCTGTGCAGAAATAGCGAATATCGGTTCGGATGGGTTTCTCTTTGTAGGCCTCAATGTAGGCGCGTTCCGACTCCATGATCTCCTCGAAGGTCTCCGGCATATCCACGTAGAACGGAGGAACAAGGCCCGGCTTGACGGATGTACGCAGATCTTTCATCTCCTCGGTGTAAAGGCTGAAATAGTGCCGGCTAAGGGGACGCACTCCAACAATTTTCATCTCCCCTTTCAGCAGGTTCCCGATCATAGGCAGCTCATCAATCCACAGCTTTCTGAACATACGGCCCCAGCTTGTAATCCTGAAATCGTTATTAATTTTACCACCGTTTTGCAGGTTATTCTTCTCGTACATATAATCCTGGATGTATTCAGAATAGGGATGCATCGTACGGACTTTAGACACCTTAATCAGATTCCCCTTATAGCCCACACGGGTAAGCGTGACCAGCGCGCCATAGGTCGGATCCATATCATAGACGGGTTCTTTCACTTTCTTGGCGAGAAACCAGGTATTGTTGCCGATCAGACGGTGATTAAGAACTTTAAAACCGCAGGAGTACAGGCGGCCGAGTGTTTCGGTTGTGCTGAGAGCCCGATTACGCCCTTTGGTGATGGCATAATAGATTTTATGGGTCACCCTGGTTTTTGGCATCACCCGTTTCAAAATAAAATCAAGGAAATAATAGACGTGGTTGAAAGGCTTCGGATATTTATTCAATATTCGTCTGCGGCGCGATCCGATCGTCTCGGCGTTGACCAGAATATAGTCCCCGTGACGGAGATGTTGATTTGCAGTTTCGAGGAACTTGTTAATGGTGCGGATATCGTTAAGACGCTCACCGTTTGCGTATCCAAACTTATTCGGCTCACACGGCTTTAGCTGTTCCGGTCGAATGGTGTTAATCCAAAAAAAATCATCTTCGGTAAGCGTACCATAAAACGTATCATCAATAAATGCTGAAATCGGTTCATCTATTTTTGATTTCCGTCCGCGCCTTACCTCTAAATCACGCCCTGCCCCTACAGCCAGTCCCGATGCCACTTTTCTCATTCTATTTTACAACCTCTTGTGATTGTTAAGAAAACCTAATGTAAGTCGGCTTTAGTATAGTACGAATCTGTTATTTTTACAAGTAAAACATCAATATTTGTAACACTTTTTATTTTAAATAGTCCCTGAAAGAATAAGCGGTACGT
>CAZXYQ010000227.1:0-3219 GCA_964644975.1 uncultured Rhodohalobacter sp. | reverse complement strand
AGCTATCACAACGGCGTGCGGCAGGGACTCAGCTCTTCTATGTTTACGCTGAATATGCGGGAGGCCGAAACGTTTCTCAGTCATCGCGGATCGGATTGCGGCATTGCTAATGTGAATATTGGAACCAGCGGTGCAGAGATTGGCGGCGCGTTTGGCGGTGAGAAAGAGACCGGTGGCGGACGTGAGTCGGGATCAGACTCCTGGAAAGCGTACATGCGCCGGCAGACCAACACCATCAACTGGGGTGATGAACTTCCGCTTGCGCAGGGAATTGAGTTTGATGTGTAACGAACGAATGACGCATGAAATGGTTAAATAAAATTCTTGAGCCGGGAGAAGAGATCATCTTCAGATCAAAAGCCCACGAGTCGATCGTTTGGGTTCCTTTTGGCCTGATGGTGATTCTCTTCCTTATCGGCAGCTATGGAATTCCGTTTTGGTTCTCTGTGATTCTCTCACTTCTGGGAGTGTTCAACTATTTCTATTATGAATATGCCGTCACGGACAGACGAATCATCACGAAATATGGTTTTTTCTACATTCGCTACAGGGAGCTGGATCTGCAAAAAGTAGACAATGTAATATGCTGGCAAAATATCGCTGATCGCCGCCTGGGAACGGGACTCATCACGCTGTTTGGGACAGGAATCCCCCAGCAGAAATTCCGTCGAATGGCTGACGCGAAGAACTTCAAAAATGCCGTCTACAGTCAGCTTTCCACAGAGCCGGAGAATTATTTTGAGTAACAGTAGTTGTTTTAGTGATGTGTCATCGGTGAGCTATATTAAGAGTCATCCATGAATCATATATTGATCCAGCATGACTAGATTTTTCGAAAAACTCACCCCGAAAGCTATCGGGGCTATCCGACATTTTATCGATGACACTGCATTAGTGTGATTAATGTGCTTCTAAAGCCATTGATATCGGATATTTTGCAGAAGAATAATTATTGAGCTTTATCTTAAATATTTTATAAACACTAGTTAAGAACAAACATATCAATAGTATGAGTGCACGTAAAAGAACGAAAGGTGATTGTGTATTTTGTGGGAAAAAAATGACATCAGGTGGCCTGGTACGACACTTAAAAAGTTGTGACGACCGCATTGAGGCAGTTACTCATACGATCGAAAATATTAAAAAAGCTCCAGAGCAGCGGCTCTATCATCTATACATAAAAAACTCCTATAATTCGGATTTTTGGCTGCATTTGGAATTGAATGGCAATGCAAGACTTAATGAATTGGATCAGTATTTGCGATCTATCTGGTTAGATTGTTGCGGGCATATGAGCCAGTTTACTGTAGGCAGCAACGCATGGGGAGAAGAGATTTCGATGAATCGTAAAGTCTATCAGCTGTTGGAGACAGATATGGAAATGACGCACACCTATGACTTTGGAAGCTCTACAACAACCACTGTCAAAGTTGTTGACGCCAGATGGGGAAAGCCTTTAACCGCGTATCCGATTTTTTTAATGGCCAGAAACGAGATGCCGGAAGCTAGCTGCGATCGTTGCAATAAGACAGCTAAATGGCTTTTTGATGATTATACCAGCTATGATGGCGGTGAGCTCTTATGTGATAAACATAAAGATGAGGAAATAGGTGATGAATACGGTGATGAGTTATTAGAACTGGTAAACTCGCCTCGCTTTGGGGTTTGCGGATATACGGGACCGGCTACAGATCCCTACAGAGAAGCAACTACATTCGAATAACTGGTATCATAATAATCGAAGCGGTACCGAAGAATTTCGGAAGATCTACGTTTAGTTTAAATCCGGTAACAGTATCATCACTTTTTTAACTATGAAAGATTTTTCATATGTTTGTGTACAGTATTTACGTACATAATTTAGAACGATGAAAAAAGTAAAGGTCAATGAAGTGCGAGAACATCTTGCTGAGTATCTGTCGGATGCTGAGAAAGGTGAAGAGATTATCATCACAAAACATTCACGCCCGATTGCAAGATTGGTTCCCCTGGAGCCTTCATCCCCTGTTTTTCCGGATTTAAGCGATCACAGAAAGTCTGTGACGGTCAAAAATAAACCTGTATCTGAAACGATCCTTGATCTGAGAAAAGAAGAGCGATACTGATGTATATTGACACAAGCTGCCTCGCGGCATACTACCTGCCTGAACCGGGAAGTAAAGCTGTACAGGAAATAATGCAGGAACACAATCAGGTGGTCATCAGTTATCTGACAGAAGTTGAACTGCGATCTGCTTTCAATAAAAAGCAGAGAATGGGTGATCTGTCAATTGAAGATGGAAACAGTACCTGGAAATTGTTTAAGAACCATAGAAGAACGGGGCTTTTTGAAGTCGCAAAAATGGGCCCCGGAGTTTTCAAATCAGCGGAATGGATGTTGGAACATTCAACGAACGCCTTACGGGCCCTTGATGCGATTCATCTCGGAGTTGCACACCACTATGGATTCGATTTATATACGTTTGATCAAACGTTGATGGAAGCAGCGGAAGAGTTTAATATCAATACGATTTCCGGCTGACGATTGGTTTTTTCGTCTGCCGGGTAGGTTAGGTCTGGTGGTTAGATTGAGGGAGCCTCCTGAACCGGGTTTTGGATCACATTCACTCGTCAGCCCACAAAAGCAGTGTGCAGACGAGGGTTAGACTCGCATACTCGCAAACGGCTTCAGTTCCGGACCGTCGAACTGACCTAGCCGCGCTTTCATCTCTCCAGCTTTGGCGATCATCGCGGCGTTATCGGTGCAGTACTCCATCGCCGGAATCATCACGTTGACTCTCTCTTTTTCAGCCATCGCCAGCACTTTTTTGCGCAACATGGAATTGGCGGATACCCCCCCGGCCACCATCACCTCTTTTACACCGGTTTTTCGAATGGCCCGACGAAGTTTGATCACCAGCACATCAGAAATGGCGGCGGATACGCTTGCACAGATATCATCCAGGTGTTCCTTGATGAACTCTTCGTTTTGATCACGCAGATAATAGAGCACGCTGGTTTTTAATCCTGAAAAACTAAAATCGAGTCCTTTTTTGGCCATGGCGCGCGGGAAATCCACAAATGTCGGGTCGCCGGTTTGGGAGTGTTTGTCCACCTGCGGGCCGCCGGGGTACGGAAGCTCCAGCATCTTGCCGATCTTATCAAACGCCTCACCTGCGGCATCATCCCTCGTTTTACCAAGCAGGTTATGTTCGAACGGTTTCGGTACATGCACAAGGC
>CAZXYQ010000226.1:0-3234 GCA_964644975.1 uncultured Rhodohalobacter sp. | reverse complement strand
GGGCATGGGTACTTGACGCCTGCCCCGATGTTTTTGTTTTCGGGGACAGCAAAAAGTAACAAGCAAGGTGATTATTACGATCTTATGATTAAGCGCTGCCCACAAAAAACAGAAAAGAGTGAAAAAAGTTACATTATATGAATCTGATCCTCTAAAGTGGAGAATATGATGAGCAGGGTCAGTTACTTTCAGCCAATCAGACGGGTAAATCCAAGATACAAATGAGGGATACACTTTAAAATGGTATCTCACAGCAGTGAGTGATTCTCTTACTCAGTCTTTAGCTGAGATTCTACCTTCAACGAGTTAAAGTTGATGCTACCCCTCATTCCCCGTACCTTAGAGTGATCTAACATAAATGTAAAAGCTGTCTAACAGATTATCGACAACTCAAAAGAATCCAGTAAGATATACCGCCTGCCCGTCAAATCTCTCAGGCTGTTATGAATCCCATCGACCTTACGGTATTCATTGTCTATTTCCTCATCATACTTGGGATTGGCGTCTACTTCTATTTTAAAAATGAAGGGGCGGATGAATATTACATTGGCGGACGCAAAATGGGGTACGGCCATGTGGGACTCTCCGTAGTGGCTACTGACGTTGGAGGCGGATTTTCGATCGGCCTCGGCGGCCTCGGATTCATTATGGGAATTTCCGGCTCGTGGATGCTTTTCACAGGATTGCTTGGCGCGTGGCTTGCAGCAGTCTTTCTGATCCCTAAAGTGAAGAACCTCTCTACTGAAGAGGGCTTTTTTACTATGCCCGAAGTTTTTAACCACTTTTTTAACGCCCGCGTGGCTTTTCTTGCCGGCATTATTTCAGCGATTGGGTATGTTGGCTTTACCAGCTCACAGATGCTGGCCGGTGCACGGCTTGCATCCTCCTCGTTCGACGGCATGAGCCTGGATATGGCGCTCTATATCATGGCTGCCATTATTATTGTCTATACAGCAATGGGCGGGATAAAAGCCGTAATTTATACCGACACATTTCAATGGATACTGCTGCTTGGCGGGCTCATCTTTATTGGAATTCCCATCAGCTATTATGCAATTGGCGGAATAGAAGCTATTCGCGCAACGGTAGAACCCGAAATGCTGACCTTAACAAACATTAGCTGGCAGCAATTTGTCAATTGGGGGATTACAATTTTACCGATATGGTTTGTGGGCATGACCCTGTATCAGAGAATTTACGCCACACGATCGGAGAAAGATGCTAAAAAAGCGTGGTTTATGGCCGGGCTTTTTGAATGGCCAATCATGGCGTTTATGGGAGTGTCGCTTGGCCTCTTTGCCAAAGTAGCGGCCGACCAGGGGATGTTTGTCTACCTTGGATACGAAATGGCTGCCGATATGCACGAAGAACAGGGACTGCCGATGCTGCTTCGTACCGTCCTGCCTGTCGGATTGATGGGGCTGATGATGTCGGCCTATTTTTCAGCAATTATGTCTACTGCCGATAGCTGTCTGATGGCCGCCTCCGGGAATATGACTACCGACATCATTGAGAAAATATTCAGAATAGATCCCGAAAAGCTTTCAATGATCCAGCTCTCGCAAATTGTGACGCTCGGGCTGGGAATTTTCGCGCTTCTGCTTGCCGCTATTTTCGATACGGTGCTGCAGATTATGCTCTATTCCTACGCTTTTATGATATCAGCGCTCCTGGTGCCTATTATTGGAGGGCTATACTGGAAAAAAAGCAGCAGCGAAGGGGCCTGGTGGGCGATGTTATTAGGTGGAACTTTAACGCTTGCTCTTACTATATTTTCAGATGAGAACCTTCCGTTCGACGTTCCCTATCAGTTTACCATGCCGTACGGGCTCGATCCCATCATATTTGGAATTACAGCATCAGCAATAGCATTTATTACAATTAGCTTGAAAACAAAAGAAAACACAGAGTAGATGGACATAAGCTACAGTATAATCGAATCAGACAGCATCAACCCAACATCGTTCGGTCGAGATGATATTGCAGATTTTTTGCACTCGCACCTGGATCAGTATGGAGACGAGAGAGAGGCAATTCTCAAATGCATTGCGTACGCCTATGCTGACGGTCCCGGCCAGGACGGGTTTATATTAATAGCACATAGTGCCGATGAAATATTGGGGGTTGTGATTATCAACAAAACCAACATGAGCGGGTTTATTCCCGAAAACATACTTGTTTATATTGCAGTACACGAAAAAACGAGGGGCCGGGGAGTTGGCAAAGCTCTTATGAAAAAAATTATCGACAATACAGAAGGGGATATTGCACTGCATGTGGAAGCGGATAATCCGGCTAAATTCCTTTACGAAAAATTTGGATTCACAAATAAATACCTCGAAATGAGGCTGATTAAATAGATGGCATACGTTAAACTCTATAGAAGCGAACTGCGCCACAATTACGAATACCTGGACAAGCTGTTCAAGGAAAGCGGCATTAAGTGGGGAATTACCACGAAGCTGCTGTGCGGAAATATGGATTTTATCAAAGAAGTGATCAACCTGGGAATTGGTGAGGTTCACGATTCGCGGATTAGTAATCTGCGGGTAGTGAAGCAGATCGATCCCAATGCGGTGACGATCTACATCAAACCTCCCCCGAAGGATACTATTCCGGAGATGATCAAATATGCGGACATCAGCCTCAATACGGAGCTCTCTACCATGCACGAGCTGTCGGAAGAGGCGGTTAGGCAGAATAGAGTCCACAAAGTGATCATTATGATTGAGATGGGGGATCTGCGGGAAGGCGTTATGCGCGATGATCTTGTCGATTTTTATGAAAAAGTATTCCGCCTTCCGGGTCTCGAAGTTGTAGGGCTCGGAACCAACCTGAACTGTCTGCACGGCGTAATGCCCGACGGGGATAAGCTCATTCAGCTTGCGCTCTACAAACAAATTATTGAGCTGAGATTTAAAAAGGAGATTCCGCTTGTATCGGGCGGTACAACGGTAACCATTCCTCTGCTGCTGAATAAACAGCTGCCTGATGGCGTGAACCATTTCAGGGTAGGGGAAGCGCTCTTTTTTGGAAAAGATCTCTTTTCTGACGGATTGATAGAGGGAATGAGCGACCAGGTGATGGAGCTCTATACTCAGATTATTGAGATATCTGAAAAACCGATGGTTCCAACCGGCGACATGGGCGTAAACCCACAAGGCAAAACAACGACCATTAAAAAAGAGGACGTTGGAAAAACAGCCTACAGGGCTATTGTTGATATCGGCACGC
>CAZXYQ010000225.1:0-3305 GCA_964644975.1 uncultured Rhodohalobacter sp. | reverse complement strand
GGTTTTCTACCTACTCTTTTATTGCTTTGTAATGGACGTAAAAGACATAGAATTAAAATACGCCTTTAACGTCTGACGATTTGTACAGTTTGTCCGTATATATTCTGTGAACAATTGTTAAAAATACGGCTAATATGAGAGCAAAAGAGTTCCAGTTAGAGAAATCCCAGGTTAGTATTTTAGAATCATTTCCTTCCGCTTCAGCCATATTGAATGAATCAGGTGATGTTGTTGTGACAAACAGTGAGTGGGATCAAAAGAGCGCGTCTGGCTTCCTTATGGACTCGCCAGTGCAAAAAAACTTCTTTGAACACTGCCGAAGTGCTGCCGAAAATGGAAGCGATGATGCCTTAAAGCTGATTTTAGGCCTCCGCCGCGTGCTGGACCGTGAAGAAGAGTCTTTTCAGTCTACCTATTCCATTAACAATAAGAAAATTCCGAAATGGTTCAGAGTAAACATAAAACCGTTTGAAGAAACTGGGGCAGTTCTGTTTATTGAAGATATTTCTGGGAATATTAAGGTTTTTCAGGAGTTGAGAGATTCGAAAGAAAAATATCGACAGCAGTTTGATCACTCCATAAACGGGATTATTATTGGCACCTCGGAAGGAAGGATTTTAGATGCCAATCCTGCGGCCTGTAAAATATTAGGGTATTCCATCCGTGAATTGAAAGAAGGCGGCAGAAAATTAATAATGGATGAACGCCACCCTTTAAATATCGAAGCTTTAAAAACACGTCAGGAAACATCTTTTTTTGAAGGGGAAAAACAGTATATCCATAAAACCGGTCGTGAAATTTCAGTTATGGTTTCTTCTGTAATATTTCGGGATCAGGATTGCGGACTCACTACGATCAACTCATTTCGCGATATTACCAAAGAGAAGCAGATACAGAAAAAGCTGAAAAGCGAACAGGGATTTACCCGTACAGCTATTGAAAGTATTCCCGGCACGTTTTACGTATTAGATTCTGACGGTACATTCCTGCAGTGGAACGAGGCTTTTTATTACGACCTTGGCTACTCTGAAGAGGATATGTTCAGCATGAAACCCATTGACTTTTTTGTAGAGGATGATCAGGAGCTGATCGCTAAAAAGTTGATTTTGGCAGTTGATGAGGGATCAGCCGAAACGATAGCCAGGGTTAAAACCAAGGATGGTGATGTACGTAATTTTAAGCTAAATGCACGTTCATTCACGAATGAAAAGACTACCTACATTGTGGGAACGGGCGTGGATATAACTAAACTTGTGGAGGCTCAAACTGCGAGCGACCGGCATTATAAGTTGATGAGTCAGCTTTTCGAAAACTCACCCCTCGGAATCGTAATGATCGACCAGGAAAACAGAATTAACCGCGTAAACAACGGGTTTCGAAGAATGTTTGGATACAAAAACGGTGATGTCGTTGGCGCAAACGTAAACGATCTGGTAACAGATAACGGCAACCGAAAGGAGGCCGATGATGTAAGCCGGAAAGCGTTTAATGGTTCTGCATCTCAGTTTGAAAGTGTCCGCTACACAAAAGATGGAAATAAAGTACCTGTGCTGCTGAGTACGGTACCGGTGTCCTGTGGTGATAAGGTGATTGCAGTTTACGGTATTTATGTTGATCTATCTCCCCAAAAAGAACTGGAAGAAAAAATTACGCACTTACTTGAAAGAGAGCGCAGTGCCCGCGAAAAAGCTCAAAATTCATTGAAAGAGAAAGAGATACTGCTCCAGGAAGTACACCATCGTGTAAAAAATAACCTGGCAGTTGTTGCCGGGCTGTTGGATTTGCAGCTGCTTGTGGAGACAGATAAAGAAGTTTTTAAAAAACTGAGTGAAGTTCAAAGTCGCATATTTTCGATTGCCAAGATTCATGAAACTCTTTACCAGGAAGAGAATGTGGTCCATATTCGATTTAATAGCTATCTGAAGTCGTTTATTAATTTTCTTCCGCAACAGGGATTCCATAATGAAATTATCTCTGAACTTAGTCTCAATTGCGATGAAACCGTATTGAACCTGAACCAGGCTGTCCCGGCCGGGCTGATGATCAATGAGCTTATTAACGTACTGCTTCCTGATTCGGGTAAAGGAAAGCTGATGCTTGAACTAAAATCCGATAAAAAAGAGGTTACCGTGAGCTTGTCGGGTAAGGGCTTAAAAGTGCAGATTTTCATGGAAAACATGAAATCGGAAAAATTTCAGTACAAGCTGGTTGATATTCTGACTGACCAGCTCAATGGCCGTATCGACGTGGATATCGATAAGAGTTTGGTGAAAGTATGTTTTTTAAAAAATGAAGCGAAAGGTTCAAGTAACGCCTTTTTTAGTTAATAATATCTGCTGATATGGAAAAGAAAATACTCATAATTGAAGACGATTTAATTCTATCTCTGAGTTCAGAAATGATGCTTAAGAAAATTGGATTTACACATATTAAGAAAGCTGAAACGGGTGAAGACGCACTTGAAATAATGGAGTCATTTACTCCCGATCTGCTGCTTGTGGATATTCAGCTAGGGGCGGGAATAACGGGAATTGAAACAGTGAAGCGGATCCAGGTTGACAAGCAGATTCCCGCACTCTATGTAACGGGGAATTCCGATACGTTTTTCAGGGCGCAGGCGGAAGAGACTAACTATCTGGATTATCTTGTTAAACCCATCACCTACAGAGAACTAAGTGATGTATTGTGTTCTCATTCCGTAACGGATGTTAATTGATGAAAGCTATTGATAAAACAGGGTGTAAACATTAATCAGATTTCTAAAAAAGATAGTGAAAAGAAACGCGTGAAAGCTCTTCACGATTATAAAATATTGGATTCACTACCGGATGAGGAGTTTGATAATTTGGCTACCCTGGCGGCTGAAATCGCGGGGACAAAAATATCTCAGGTGAACCTGATTGACCAAAACCGGCAGTGGACTAAAGCGATTTCTGGTTTAAATCCTGAAGATAAATCGTTCCCGCGTGATAAGTCGGTTTGCCAATACACGATTGAAAGCGAAGATATCACAGAGATAAAAGATTTGAAATCAGATTCAAGGTTTGCTGACTTTGATTATGTAAAAGCAATTGATGGTTTTCGCTACTATCTCGGCATACCGCTCGTGAGTCCTGATGGTTATGCCATTGGATCACTTTGTGTAATTGATTACGACGAAAAACATGTGACGGATAAGCAAATACAGCAGCTAAAAATTATAGCGAAACAGGTGATGACGCACCTTGAACTGCACAAGCAGAATAGAGAACTGAAAGCGCTGAACGATTATAAGGTAAAGTTGATGAAAATGCTGAGCCACGATA
>CAZXYQ010000224.1:0-3329 GCA_964644975.1 uncultured Rhodohalobacter sp. | reverse complement strand
AAATGAAGATACCCATCATCGATAAAGATTCTGTTTGATCTTATCCAGAGATTATTTTCAACCAGACCAAATAACTCATTTACCAGATCACCATCCATATCGAACGTTTTAATCAGGTCGAGCTGCCAGTCATATATGATGAGCTGATCGTTATCTTCAAATCCTGCAGCGGTAATATCTCTGAATTCAGAAGGTCCGGCTCCCTCTCTGCCGAAATAGGTTTAGATGTTCCCTTCAGTATCTGTGACAAATATCTGGTTCTGGATGGTATTTACCCAAAGAATCAGGGAATCGGTTTTATTAAATGAAATTACATCAAGAACCATATCAAGTCGTAAGTCATCAGAACCTGAGATGGTAAATTCAGACTCTTTTTCTAAAACAATGTTGTAGTTATTGCTTTGGTCGTTGGATATAATATCATCAGAGGTCTCATGTGTGTCGGAACAGTTTGTATATCCAAGGAATGATATAATTGCAAGGAAGCAAATGGCTCTTTTTATTTGAGGTCGATCTGTTATTCCCATAGATGTATGTTTTTGTTCCACTTGAATCTTCTTCAAAAAAAATCATAACCGCTCTGACCAGATTATTGAATTGAGCAGCATGTTTAAATTAGCTTACTATATAGGTAGGGGTAGTATTAATTGAAAGCAAAAAACTGGAGAGTGAATTTTATTGGAGATTTGAGTAAACAGCAAGAGTAGCCACACGTATTCGTTATGTAAAGTTCAGGCAGGAAGATAGTGACTAGGAGAGTTGGTGAGGAAGAGAGGGGGTGATGGATGTCTGGATCCAAGTAAAGACTCCACTAATCTCAGTCTATGAGCAAATCTTATTCTTAACTCAAATACACCAAAAAAACCACTGAACTCGCATACCATCTCTGCGTCCCGGCGACTTCGCGGTTCCAATACTCTGCGGTTCCATTACTGATATTTAAATGGAAAAAAATAAAGGCGCTTCAGATCAATGAAGCGCCTTTTGCGTTATGTTCGCAACAAAATGGGGAATGATTTTGTTGCTGAGCTTGAACAGATTCTCTTACTGTTCAATTTTTTTATTACATATGCACTTAGACTACAGCTTCCGTAAGTACAGGAGCAGCTGGGAAGTCTACCGGAATTTCCGTCACGTTGTGCAGAAAATTGGTAGTGGCTTTTTCACCGATATTCACAATCACATCTACGAGGTTCTCTTTGTCATAGCCTGCGTCAAAGAAGTTTTGAAGAACGTCGTCGTTTATCTTTCCGCGGTTTTCGGCTACTGCCTGTGTCAGCTTTGCTAGGGCGTCGAACTTCTCATTAAACGGCGCGTGACCTTTACGCAGCTCAATTGTCTGCTCTTCAGTAAATCCATTCATTTTGCCAAGGGCTGTATGAGCGGCCTGGCAGTAGGTGCATCCGTTCACTTGGCTCACAACAAGATTCACAACTTCTTTCTCTTTATTGTTCAGTGATGTTTTGCCGTTAGCAAATGTAAGATATCTGCCAAGTGCGTTGTCGGAATGGGCGTATGTCGCGTAGATGTTTGGAACAAAATCGAGTTTCGATTTCAGATCATCGAAAATTTTCTGATTCTGCTCTGTTACTTCACTTCGTTCGGGTACGTTAAATGGTCTCATGGTTGTCCTGTTTTTATTGATTGATTGATTATTTAATTCATTTATAATCTATCGTTCTTTGCGATAGCTATAAATGCCAGAACGTCACTGCGTATTGTCAATAGTTCCCTTAAGGAATCTTCTTTTTTGTTTTTTTGAACTCTCCGGTGGTCGTGCCGACCTGTTTTTTAAATAGCTTACTGAATTGGGCCGGATCGTTATATCCGAGATCCATTCCGATCTCTTTTGAGGTTTTATCCGTGTACAGAAGCAATCGTTTTGCTTCGATAATCACACGGTTGTGAATTACTTCGAGAGGTGTTTTATCAGAATTTTTTCCAAAGATATTCGCGATGGTTTTGGGTGATTTGAACATCAGTTCAGCGTACTCTTGTACGGCTTTTTTTGTTTTGAAATGCTCCTCTACCAGAACGTTGAAGGTTCTGATGATGTCGATTTCTGACTGATTATCTTCATTTTGAATCATTTGCCGATTGGCCAGCCTCGTGCATTTTATGATAAAACGCTTCAGCAAAATTCTGAGCATCTCCTCCTGCCCCGTTCCGCTGTTGTCAAACTCCTCCGTCAGAACGGTAAACAGTGTCTGAAACGACTTTTTTTCGTAATCAGGAAGAGTAAGTGTGGGAACAAAATCAGATCCGAAAAAGAGGAGCCCGTTGCAGGAGACCTCGCTGTCATTAGTGTGTATGCAGTAGAACTCCCGATTGAAAAGGAGGTAGGTCAGATTACAGATCGAATTGTCAATTTGTAATTTATGCAGATAAGTGGCGCATAGGATAGTGCCCGGCAACAGCTCTTTCTCTTGCCCGTCTACGGTAAGGAAGCAAGGGGAGCTGCTGTTGTTCCAGATAAACATCAGATCTTTCCTATTCTGCATCCGGTGATCGGGTAACTCATCCGCAATGGTAAAATGTGATCCAATCGTCTTGTGGCAGAATGTTTTAATCATGTCAGTTATGATTCAAATATGAGATGCAGTTTGTTTATTCATAAATTTTAGTATCCGGGTAGAAAACAAGCCATGCAAAAGCGAAGTAGTCGCCATAAAGCATGGTTTTAAGCTGGGTGCTCTCCATAGGTCCTGATGTGGCTCTGCCTGATATGTTCCACGTACTGTCTGTTTGCCGGTCTGATATATCTCCGTTCTCAAAACTGAAGGTAAGTTTTTCACCCTCCACAATCGGCGAAAAGACTCCTGTAGATCCATCATCCCTTGATTTCCTGATACTCCGGTTATCCAGGGCTGATGCCATTCCGTTAAGGTGAAAAATTACAATGGGTTCCCCGTCAATCTCATCGTGCAATACTCTTTTCTCAATGGTTTTGCTGTAAGGATACCCAATTTGTTTATTATCAGATCTCACACCAATTATTTTTTCCATGGGCGGCAGTTTACCCGATATATCCTCAGAATTCATCAGGAAAGGGGAGTTATTGATATCGTCGTAACCGGCGTATGGGTTCTCGCCATAGTTTCTTTGATGTCCCGTCTCTCTCGAAAGTACTTTCGCATTGGGATGAGTTTCACGAAATTGTTCAAAAGAGATCAGCTGGCTCGGAATAATCGTGAGCTCCTTTCCGGTCAGGTCGCCAACCAGCGCCTCGCCTGAAAACTGCTGCCAGAGGGATTCCGTTGTTCGGTCATACATTATCATATCGGAGTGTCGCAGCATGCCGGATACCCCGAATTCATACACCTCACCAT
>CAZXYQ010000223.1:0-3338 GCA_964644975.1 uncultured Rhodohalobacter sp. | reverse complement strand
GAAATTTGTTCATTTTTGCGGTCTAAGCTGCCAAACTGTTCAAATATTCATACCAGGTCAAAAGCTGTTGATTCATCAGTCAATACATTTGTACAGCTTCTTAATGACGGCCAGCTTCAATTACTCCCGAATAAGAAAAGGCTATCCTTAATGATTTTCGAGGAATTGCTGCAAAAATGGATCAAAACAGAGAAGCAGAAAGATAATCCGAATAGAGAGTTATTTACTATCTACAAGAAGTTTCAAGATCTCTTCAAGGATCATTTCAGTTTGTCGGGATACTCTATTGATTGCTACGAGTTCAGCCAGCTTTGGCTTGATCTGCTTCACCCATACTTCTCAAAAGCCGAAGAAGCTCAAACAAGCCGCCGAAGGAAACATATTAACAGTCTCAGGGACTTAAAAAAGTGGTTGGCAGATCATCCGGTATCCAAAGAGGATCTTGAGCAGCTATGGGAAAATCTGCCAACGGAGGAACCACTGGATAGACAGGTGGCTGCTGCGATCATTGCTGTATCAGATGAAAAAATCTGAAAAAGTCTATTGTACTTAAGTTATGTTTTTAAAAAAACGCTATCTCACAAAATCCCTTTTCAACACCTCAAGAGAGTGTGCCTCTCGCCTTTACTATGCCAAGAGAGATGAGTATCCCAGCATAAAAGATGAAGATGAATTTTTGCAATCGCTGGCCGAGGGTGGGATGCAGGTTGGAGAACTTGCCTGTATGATGCATCCCGGTGGCATGGCAATCGAAACGCTGAACAGTGCTGAAGCGATTGTGCTAACCAATGTAGAGCTGCAAAAGAAAAACGTCACTTTGTATGAACCGGCTATTACGTATGATGACAAGTTCCTGATCCGTGTGGATGTGTTTGAAAGAGATGGAAATAATGTCAACCTGGTCGAAGTGAAAGCTAAATCGTGGAGCCACGAGGAGGAGTTTTTTACCCGAAGCGGGACAATTCAGTCCGGTTGGATTCCCTACCTGTATGATGTGGCCTTTCAGTACTGGGTGATGAGCCGTGCCCATCCCGACTGGAATATTACTCCCTACCTGATGCTGGTCAATAAGGATGCTGCCACAACGGTAGACGGATTGTATCAGCGGTTCCGGGTGGTGGAAAAAGAAAATGGCCGAAAAGAGATCAAACTTAAGCCCGGTACCACATTAGCTGGTCTGGGTGAACTGATACTGAAGAAAGTGGATGTCTCTGAAGCCGTGGCAACCATTCTGGAAGGGAAAGCCATACCGGAAGCGAGGAAAACACCCCTTGAGCAGCTCGATTTTTCGGAGTGGATGCATACGCTGGCAGATTATCATATCCGGGATGAGCAGTATCCGGTTGAGATTGGAGATAAATGCAGAGGCTGTGAATTTCGAGTGCCCCCGGAGAAGCTGAAAGATGGCCAGCAGAGCGGGTTTGGTTCCTGCTGGAAAACCGCTTTGGGATGGGACGACGATGATTTTCAGGAGCCTCACATCTTTGATTTGTGGAACGGACGGAGTTTCTACGGGAATATGATGGGAAAGGGCATATATCACCTCAAAGATGTGGGAATGGATGATCTGCCCGCCAGTCCGGACGGCATCACCTCAAAACAGGATGCCTGGAATTCCAAAGAGCGTCAGACTGTCCAAATCCTGATTGAAACGGGAGGTATCACTGAAGATGAGGTACTTTTGAATCCGTTGTACGAAGAGATGAATCGTTGGAAATACCCTCTACATTTCCTCGATTTTGAAGCGCTGCGTCTTGCTATTCCTTTCCTAAAAGACAGAAGACCGTATGAACAACTGGCTTTTCAGTTTTCAGTGCATACTATGCTCGAAGATGGAACGGTTACCCATTCAGCCGAATGGATCGACCGCGAGCGGGGCAGTTTTCCAAACTATGAATGCATTCGTCAACTAAAATCTGCGTTAGACAACGATCTCGGCACAATCTTTCAATACACACACTTTGAAAACACACTGCTGACTGAAGTGATGAACCAGCTAATTACTGACGTGAAATTGTTGACGACGCGGATGAACTGATTGAGTGGATTCAGACAGTTATTCGCGGAGGTGAACGGGAGATGGTGGATCTGCATAAACTGATCAAACAGTATCATTATCACAAGGATTTTAAAGGCTCGATCAGCATCAAAAAAGGATTGCCAGCCATTTTAAATACCAGTGAAAGATTAAAGGAGAAATATACGCAGCCCTATCAGGGTAAAAACTTCAATGATCAGGTCTGGTACCAGGAAAATGAAGAGGAATCAGCTATTGATCCATACAAACTATTGCCACCCATTAACTTTGAAAACCTTCCGGACTACGAAACCGGTGAAGAGTTCATAGCAGATGGTGGGAGTGCTATGATGGCATATGCCCGAATGCAATTCGATGATGTTACCCAGGAAGAACGGGAAGCCGTATTCAATGCCCTGTTAAGCTACTGCGAACTGGATACCCTGGCCATGGTGATGATTGTGGAGGCTTGGAAGGGGGCTTTTGGGGAGTTATGATGGGTTTTGAGAAAACTTATATAACATTTCATATTTGGTGTAAATACCGTATACTTTATTTCAAATATGAAATGTTATGAATAAAAAACGATCCATATTACTTCCCAAACATGAACGAATGCTCCAACAAGTTGGAGAACAGTTCAAATTGGCACGGTTACGCAGAAAATTGAGTGCTGAACAGGTCTCTGAACGTGCAGATATTGGTACATCAACTCTCTGGAGAATAGAAAAAGGTGATCCCGGTGTGGCGCTGGGAAACTATTTCCAGGTTCTTACCGCTCTGGGACTGGAAAGGGACATCTTAGAACTGGCTTCAGATGATGAACTTGGGAGAAAAATTCAGGATGCTGGATTGATCACAAAAAAAAGAGCCCCAAAAAGAGGAGATAAATCGTAAAGGCAGAATAGCAAAGAAAGAGATATTGGTCTACTTGCTGTCTTTAGTATTATAACACTTGACTATGGTCTGGTCTCACCCAAGGGCTGAAAAAATATAAGAAGGTGATGAAACCGAGCAGATGTCGCCCGCTTTTCTTCTGTATTTGTAAATTGCACCGCAAACAGTGTTTCTTGTACACGAGGTCTGAGGCAAAGCCAGATCAAAGAACTACGTCAAATTGTGGAAATAGCAATCAGTGAACGATAAAAGGAAAGGTGTTTATTTAAAAAGTTTCAATTGATTGGTCATAAGAAACCTTAAAATCGATTACTTTTGGACTAGGGTAGCCATCCTTTTCAGCTGATGGCATTGTTGATGGGAAAATATATTTTACAGTCAAGTAATTATGACAGTCGTCAACTATAATTGACTTTAGTCAAGT
>CAZXYQ010000222.1:0-3356 GCA_964644975.1 uncultured Rhodohalobacter sp. | reverse complement strand
GATTATCAGCGAATGCTATGGCCGACCACGGCTCTTTTCGATTGATGGAGGACATACAGCCGAGGTTACGTTTAATGATCTCGGCCTCGCGGCATCATCTATCTGTGAAGGTGGTGTCGTTATTCTGGATGACTTTTTTAATGAGGCTTGGCCCGGTGTGGCTGAGGGTGCCTGCCGATATATGATCGAGCATCCCGGTTTGTTTCCCGTGGTGATCGTCGGTAATAAATTGATGTTTACCACTTCGGAGGCTGCAGCAAAGAACTATATCTCTGGTCTTAACTTTAAACACGCCGGTTACATACCAAAATTGACCCGCTTTTTTGATTGCGATATTCTGTGTTATCGACCGATCACAACAAACTTCATCTGGAAATACATTCGCGATCGTCCAATAGGACATTTTTTAAAGAAAATTTTGAAGCGCGGTAAAAAAGAATGATGAGCCCGCATTGAAGCCAGGGCAGTTGCCTGATATTCGTCATCAAAGCAGCCCACAGCGACGAGCCCACCTATTTTTTAATAAGATTAATGTTATCAATACTTTAAAATATTGAAGAATCCGGGGAAAAAAGTGACTGCCGCTGTATCCGTTCAGAATCACCATATACATTTATCAATCCCCGCATTTTATGCCCATGCCGGAAAAAGAAGAGTTTCTTCTACTCTCCTTCAAATCCCCATGGTGCGGGTGGTGTTTCGATCGGTTCAGTCAGATCAAAATCAAGTTTCCAGCTCCATTCGCCGTCCCGAATCGTGCCGTATGTGTATCTTTCATCCGGCTCAATCTCAATTCGCCATCCTGTTTCCGGAGCGTCGCTATCCGGGCTGCGCTCACGAATAAATTCTGTTCGGTTAGCGCTGACAACATCCCCGCTAAATGCACCGTACCAGGTACTCTCTTCCTCGGTGCCATCGGGATTTCTGTGATCGTGACGCAGTTCAAGCTGATCTCCGTGATGAAACAGAACCCAGGTCCTTGACCTGTTCCACGTATCGTCCAGATTTTGCGCGTGAAAAGGCAGTCTCATCTCTTCCTCATCATCGCATTCCCGAAAATGAACAACAAGATATTCACGGCCATCAAAAAGGTCTGCTCCTTCCGGTTTTCTTGTAATTTCACCCCCATAGGCGTTTCCGCAGTGGTGAGAAAGTGTCTGCCAAAACTGGTCATACTCAGACAACTCGTCCGCGGTTTCCCGATCGGATGTATCTCCGCATGCTGAAAAAATAAGCAGTGAGAATAATATCAACGTACAGATTCCTGTAACTGTTTTCATAATAGGTGGTTCGTTTAGTTTGTGATCAGATTAAGGACCAATAACCGAAAAAAGATCGGGGCAAACAAATGGAAGTTGATACCTGAATTCAATTAATGTGGAAATTGTTTGTGGTGCACATTTTTCCGAAAAATTTTTGAAGCTGGTAAGAAGCATCTGTTTTATGCGAATAAAGGTCGATTTTTCATCGTTTTTTTAAAAACTATCCCCAACGTTTTTTCGCCCAAAGGGATCCCTCAAGCGGCAGATTTACGCTTATTTAATCCCTGAGTACCGCTGGTGTTCTACTGCCCATAAGTTGCATTTCAGCGCAACTCTGCGTGGTAATTTGCGCTCATTTTTTGAACACATAGTGAAAATCTGCTCTGTGAGAGATCCCGTTGGGACGAGAATGGAAAATCAATGCCATTTATATGATAGTGTTGCCGGAATTGATTATAACTTTTGGGACAGATGCAATTGAAATCACTTAGTGGAGTGATACCCGTTCTGCCGGTTTTATCTTATTGCGTAATTCCCCGTAAATTTGAAAAATTGCCCTGTTCAGGGAAAAATTCAGTCTGCAGCTACTATGGCGAAATTTTGGATAATACAGAGTTCTACGTTTCAACAGTTCACCAGCGCGATACTCCACATCTTATGCAACAGGTCACAAATTTTTTATTTCTTTTAAACTATTCTCCACCCACTCTCTGCGCTGCTTCGATATTCCAACGACAATTGCCGGCACAACAAACAGTGTCAGAATTGTGGCAAATGTAAGTCCCCCGATGACTGATCGTGCCAGCGGACTCCATGTTTCGGATCCGGCCCCGATTTCGAGAGCGAGGGGTATCATAGAGAATATAGTGGTTAGAGCGGTGAGAAGAATCGGCCGCATCCGTCGTTTACAAGCCTGCAGGAAGGCTACGAGATACCCTTTGTCTGCGCTTGCAACTCTGCCCGTATATTGATGGATATAGTCCACCAGCACAATTCCATTGTTCACCACAATGCCCACTAAAATCACAATCCCGATGTAGGCAGGGACACTCAGAGAAGTACTGGTTATAAACAAGAATAGCAGCGATCCGAAGAATGCGAGTGGGACCGTCATCATAATGATAAACGGGTCTCGCAGATTCTCGAACAGAGAGGCCATTACCATGTAGGTAAGCAGCAGCGAAAACATAAATGCGAAGAAAATTTGGTTTTGGCTCTCATCGATACTTCGTGTTGACCCAGTGAAATCGTACCGGTACCCGTCGGGCAACACGATATCATTTGTCAGCATTTCCCGCACTACTTCGCGGTACTCCGTTACATCACCCCGCACGTTCACAGTTAAATCGATGTATACCTCACGGTCGCGGCGCGAAATACGGCTGAGTCCCTGGTGCAGCTGAAACGAACCTACGGCAAGAATAGGTATGCGAACATCATCTGTCTGTACAACATCGAGAGCAAACAGATCATCACGGTTCTGAAATCTGTCTCTGTCGTTTCTAACCTGGATGGGAATTTCTCGCCCTTCTTCACGATAGAAACCGGCACGTGTGCCGCGAGCCTGGGTGCCAAATGCATTGGCAATTTCGTTTGCACTCGCATCCATCCTGCTGATTCTCTGACGGTCCAGGGCATAGTGCAATTCCGGAGTAGGGCGATTCCTGTTTGTTGAAACCGATACCACATTCTGGTCTTCAGTAAGCCGGTCTTCAATACGAACAGAAAATTCCTGCAGAACTTCAACATCAGGCCCGATCAAACTCAATCTGATACCTGTACCGCTCCAATCTCTGCCAGTTGGAATCCCTCCGCCTCCGCTCACGCGAACATCAAGATCTACCTCAGGCGACCGGAACATCTCCTGGGTTAACTCAACCATATCCTGCGTTGTTCTGGTCCGTTCTCTTTGATCCACAAGCAGTACTTTTAACTCGCCCAGGTTCGACTGGCGGCTCCATCTCTGACGGCCAATACTGGTTATAACCGTACGAACCTCATCCATTTCGAGGAGTTCATCGGTATATTCACGAAGTGCAGTTGCCGTATTGTAAAGCTGATTTCCGGCGGGAAACGTCACACGAACGTTGTATT
>CAZXYQ010000221.1:0-3385 GCA_964644975.1 uncultured Rhodohalobacter sp. | reverse complement strand
GTGGATTAAGGTTTTTAAAAATCAATTTTGAGGCTGGTACCAAAAGTCCCCCTTTGAAGGGGGGATGTGGAAGCGCGTTCAGCGTTTTCATCGGGGGGATGATCCTCGGAGCGTTGATATAGTTATTCGGTGAATCACAGCCAGAACCCTTATCGGTCATCCCCCGTGGCAACAGCTGCGCTGGTGCCTGCCCCCTTCAAAGGGGGACTTGTATTCTTCACTCTCTCAACATTCAGGACTCGTAACTCAAATTCTCAAAAATACCTGCCGCTCCCATACCACCACCAACACACATGGTTACCATACCGAACCGTTTGTTAAGGCGGCCTAGATCGTGCAAAATTTGAGTGGTAAGCTTGGCTCCTGTACATCCCAGCGGGTGCCCCATAGCAATCGCCCCGCCGTTGATATTAACTTTTTCGGTATCTAGTCCTGTTTCGCGAATAACGGCCAGCGCCTGGGCGGCAAACGCTTCATTAAGTTCAATCAAGTCGATATCGTCTAAGCTCAATCCGGTTTGTTTCAAAACTTTCGGAATTGCTTCCACCGGGCCAATCCCCATGAGCTCCGGAGCAACGCCGGCAACGGCAAAACCGTGATATTTGGCAATCGGTTTTAAGCCAAGGTCATTTGCTCGTGAGCGGGTCATCACCAGAACACCGGCTGCTGCGTCGTTCATTTGCGATGAATTCCCGGCCGTTACTGTGCCTCCCTGCTTAAAAACAGCCCTCAATCCGCTGAGTGCTTCAAAGCTGGAGTCTTTTCTCGGCCCTTCATCTTTTTGAAACGTAAACGTCTCTTTCTCCACCTCACCTTTAGCAGTTACAAATTTATGCTCCACGATGATGGGTGTAATTTGCTTATCAAAATGTCCCTGTTCCCATGCTTTGATTGCTTTTTCATGACTCTTCAGCGCAAACTGGTCTTGGTCTTCGCGGCTCACCTTATATTTGGCGGCTACATTTTCTGCTGTCAGTCCCATCGTGATAAATACCTCCGGTCGCTCTTCAGCCAGCTCGGGATTTGGCTGAAACGATAGACCTCCCATCGGCACCTGACTCATACTTTCTGAACCACCTGCAACAATAATCTGCGCGCCGCCACACTTAATTCGCTCTGCCGCCATGGCAATTGTCTGTAATCCTGAGGAGCAAAACCGATTCACTGTCATGCCCGGTACAGAATCGGGCAGCCCGCCCAAAAGAGCACTCTGACGCGCCATATTCATCCCCTGTGATCCCTCCGGAAAGGCACATCCTACGATGACATCATCAATCATTTCAGGCTTCAATCCGGGCGATTGCTTCAGAAGATCTTTAATGATTTCACCCATCAGGGAATCCGGACGCGTAAATCGCAGTGACCCTTTATTGGCTTTACCACATGCCGTTCGTTTAGCGGCTACAATTACAATTTCATCGCGGGCAATGTTTTTTAAGTGTTGAGTCATAGTCTTCTGCATTAATCGTTAGTTTTAGGGCATTGAAAACGAACACTGTCTTTCCTTACAATAACAAAACAATTGAACAAAATGAACTGTAGCTGAATGGTTAAGCACACCGCTGATTATTATTTCTTCCGTTCACCACTGCAGATTTTCAATTGCATATCCCCTTTTCTATATTTCTTATCAAACAGTAAAGACCCATATAAAATTATGATTAAACGACTGGCACATATTTGTATTCACTCAGAGGATCTCGCAGAAACCGAAAAATTCTACTGCGATGTACTTGATTTGGAAAAAGGTTTTATTTTCATGAAAAATGACGCTCCTTTTGGGTTTTATATCAGAGTTGGCGGGGACTCTTTTATTGAGGTATTTAAAGGGGATCCCGGAGCAGTAGGTAATATTGATCATCTGGCTATAGAGACTGATGATATCGATCAGGTTATTTCGAAATTACGTTCTAATGGATTTGATGCAACTGATAAAAAACTTGGATGTGATAAATCCTGGCAGTCATGGACAAAAGACCCCAGCGGAGTTAAAATAGAGTTCCACCAGTATACAGATGAGAGCCTTCAATACAGAGGCGGGGTTTGTGAAGTTGATTGGTGAATACGATGTCCAATTCGGGTCAGGCGAAAGAGCACGGTGATAAAGGTGTTCCTGCATTTATTCTCATTGAAGGGGAAGAGGAAATCAGTCGCCATGCCGGTGCGTTATCATATGGAGAACGTATGAAATTTAAAAGAATCAGAAGTTGACAATTCTATCGAATACGCATCGTAAATCTTCCGGTGGAACCAGCATATCAAAGTGAGTATCTCCTTTAAAACGCTATTTCTAATTCAGAATTATATTCTTTTTATTGTAACTTAAAATAATATTAATCGTTGTTTTAGTCGTGTATAATTACGATTAATTAACGACGAGATCAGTGTACATATAACTTAAATGTAAAGGGGGCATAATATGAAATACTCAATATCCGAAGACGGGAATATTGTAGTCATAAAATTTGAGGGACGAATCATGGGAGCTGAATCAGCAGAGTTCCACGAAAAGATAAAGGGCATGATTGTTCAGGGAAAAACCAAAGTTGTAGGAGATCTCAGCGACGTTGATTTTCTGAATTCAACCGGTCTTGGAATGTTTATCGCTGCACTGACCAGTCTTCGCAAAGCAGATGGTGATTTTAAACTCTGCAGCGCACCGGCCAAAATCGAGAGCCTATTCAGGGTGTCTAAGCTGTTCACTATCTTCAACTATTATAAAACGCTGGAGAAAGCGAAAGCGGACTTCAAATAGAGCCCTTAATTCCGGGTTTACTCGCCTCAAAATCTCGACAGTCGAGGAGACTACCCCTCGTCGGACGATTGTCGTTTTCGTCCGACGAGTTTAAAGTCTGAAATCACGACTCTGGCAGGAGCTCTCTTTGTTCGCACTCTACCAGGTCGCGAATTATGGGGCGCGGTTTGGATAATCGGTAATAATTCCGTCCACGCCCATATCCAGCAGGCGGATCATCTCCATTCTTTCATTGATGGTCCACGGGATTATTGTCATTCCCCGTTCGTGAGCATCTGCCACTAACTCCGGTGTGACCAACTCATGAGACGGACTCCAGATTTCGGGCTGATATCCCAGGATTTCTACATACCGATCGATGGTCTGACCTTCTTGATAGACCAGCATCGCCTGAACCAGGCCGGAATTGATTTCACGCATCGCAATTAGCGTAGCGGGGTCAAATGACTGGATAATGACGCGATCCAGAATATTCAAATCTGCCAGTTCATCATACAGAAGCCGCGAAAACTCCTCAGGCTGCGGACTGTAGATGCCATACCACTCCGGGCGGCTTTTGGTCTCAATATTGTAATAAACCGGATCAAGCCCCTGATCGGCAACATAAGCCTCAATGGCGATAATGGCATC
>CAZXYQ010000220.1:0-3386 GCA_964644975.1 uncultured Rhodohalobacter sp. | reverse complement strand
TTGACATATTGGTCCGGTAGTTCAGTTGGTTAGAACGCCTGCCTGTCACGCAGGAGGTCGAGGGTTCGAGTCCCTTCCGGATCGCATTAAAGCCCATGCACTTACAAGTGTTTGGGCTTTTTTGTTTCAAAAAAGTAATTTATAGCGTGAGTTGGTTAGAACGCTTGTCCCGATGCCTCGGGAAGGCCGAGGGTTCGTTCGCCGGCTGGCGGACCACATCGCATAAAAAGCTGCTCATTGTTTGAGTGGCTTTTTTGTTTGTGGATAGCTTGTTGTACTATTGTTTGAATGTGAGAAATTAGGAAAAGACGCTCAAACCGTATTTTGATCTTCAATTTAGGATATTAACCTCAAATCTATGTCTGTAGAAATCTATCAAACGCTGCATGATTTCTTAAAAAAGAGAGAATCTTATTCTCATCATCCGGAGTCCGTGAAACATGTACAAACTCACATTTCTCATGTGTTTATTGCTCCACCATACGTATATAAATTCAAAAAGGCGGTGGACTTCGGATTTCTTGACTACAGCACGCTCAAGAAGAGAAAGTTTTTTTGCGAGCAGGAAGTTGAACTCAACAGGAGATTGTGCACAGAGATCTATATTGGGATCGTAGCCATCACGCGCGGCGAACACGGTTATAAAATAGAGGAAGAATCGTCTGCAAAAGGTGAGATTGTGGAGTACGCTGTTAAAATGAAGAAGCTGCAAGATAGGTATTTTCTTCACTCTTACATCAAAGACGACACACTCACGAAGGGTCATCTCGATCGTGTGTCGGATAAACTGGCAAACTTCTATCTGCGGCAATCTCCCGGCGATGATGTAACCAAGTATGGAGAGATGGATAAGGTTCGGTTTAATACAGATGAAAACTTTCAACAAACAGACGTTTTTATCGGTGAGACGATTGGCAAGCAAGAGTATGGAGCCATAAAGTATTTTGCATGCCAATATTATGAGCGAAAAGCCTCGCTATTTCATAAAAGAGTTGAGGAAAAACGGATTGTGGACGGCCACGGCGATCTTCATCTCGAACATATCCATGTCAGCCCTGAAAGCATCTGTATTTATGATTGCATAGAATTCAGTGAACGTCTGCGGTGCGGCGATCAGGCAGTAGACCTGGCCTTTCTGGCGATGGACCTTGATTTTAATGGGCGATGGAGTGAATCGCGCTATTTTGTTGACCAGATGACCCGGAAACTGAACGATCCCGATTTAAACACAATTATCAATTTTTATAAATGCTACCGGGCTTACGTAAAAGGGAAGGTCAAAAGCATACAAAGTACTGAAGATGGGGTTCCTGCAGAAGATAAAGAGCGGTTACAGAATAGAGCAATAGATTATTTTGATCTGTCACTTCGGTATGCACTGCTGGGTTTTGGTACGGTAGTTTTGATTTGTATGGGGCGAATCGGGACGGGTAAAAGTACGCTGGCCTCGCATTTGGGCAGTAAACTCAAAATCGAAGTGTACTCATCCGATCAGATTCGTAAGAAAATAGCCGGCGTTCCGCTATTTGAGCGAGCTACAGCCGAAAAGCGGAACCGGCTTTATTCTGCGGAGATGTCCCGCAAAACCTACTGGAAGCTATCAGAACACGCAGCCGCATCTTTTGACGATGGAAAGAGCGTAATACTAGACGCTACATTCAGTCAGAATGCGGTTCGGCATCAACTTATCGAACAGCTTCAGTCACTGGGCGTAGATTATCTTTTTATTGAAGCACAGGCGTCAGACAATGTTGTGAAATCAAGACTGAAAGATCGGAAAAATGACAAAGAAACAATTTCCGATGCGCGCCTGGAGGATTTTAAGATGCTGACTGAAAAGTATGATCCACCGACAGAGATCCACAGCCCACATAAAATTGAAATAGATACCGGATCAGAGTTCGAGGGTACGCTTGAAAATCTGTATCGGAAATTAATTGACCGGCAGCTGGATCTGGTTGTATAAAAGCTGCTGAAGAATCATCTGTAGCTATTGTACGTTTTATCTGCTGTTGCTTTTGGGCGGTATTCGGAATCAATAGATTTTAATTCACCATTATGATTTGCAGTTTGTGGCATCGCAACGGATAAGTTTAATCCTTAGTTCGATTCTTAAACATTATCAGAGTGTATCAAAAGTCTCCTTCTTACGAAGAAATGGAGACTCTATTATTGATTTTTTTAATCGAACTAAGGGTTTAACAAGAATTTGAGACAAATCAATCTTCAGGCTCTATATCTATCTCTTTGCTTAAAGCTGAAGCTATCAAGCCGGTGGGAATTGCAATCATCGCGATACTGACCATTAAGACTAAAAAAGTAAAAATACGGCCCCCGGCAGTTATCGGATAAACATCTCCATAGCCGAGGAAAGTAAACGTAGTAAGAGCCCACCATAAACTGTGAAAAACGGAAATGAAAATTTCGGGCTGAGCCGGATGTTCAAAATAATAAATACCCACAGCGGCTATATAAATAAGACAAATGGTGATCAGCAGAAATATGGCAAGTTCAGCTCTGATTGATTTAAATGCATGTAGCAGGCGGGTAGCCGCCTCACTATATCGGCTAATTTTCAATATTCTGAAAACTCTTAAAAGTCGAAATACTCTGATCGATCGTAAATCAATGCCGGCTGTTACGTAAAAAGGGACGATAGCCAGCAGATCAATCACACCGTAGAAACTGAAGATGTATCCTGATTTGCTATCTGCCACATAAATTCTGAGAAGGTATTCGATTGAGAAGATAATGACGACCACAATTTCGAATAGAACCAGCGCTTTAAGCAAACTTGGATCAAGATTCGGCATAGTTTCAACAGAAAGGCTGACTACTGAGAGTATGATCAAGCCGATGATAAACAGGTTAAAAATCTTACCTGCTGTTGATTCCTCTCTCTCAATGATCTCTTTTAACCTCTTTTTCATCGATATACTCTATCTGGTTTTAGCATTCATGCTTGTTATTGAATTTCAATAATTTGTTCAGGACTAAAGATTCAACTTAGCGATTCGGTTTTGGAACTGTTTAATGGCGTGCTCTAAAAACCAATCCTCCTTCAATCCAAAAGGAACTACTTCGTACTGAGAGAATATTTCCTGGATGATGTTGGTTGCGTCATAGAGCAGCTCTTCGAGCAATAGCTCAAGATCTTCGCCATGACCCGGGTTTTCATTGAGCAGACGATTGATAAGAAAGAGCGCGTACGCAATATGCCGCGATTCATCCTGCTTAAGCTTGTTGATTCCTTCCTGCATGCCCGGCAGCAGGTCATTTTCAGTCAGCATTTTAGAAAAAGCCTCGTACCCGGTTTCGGCAAGGGTGCCCTCCACAATCATATTGTAGGTAGCAGATGCTTTGAGCTGGGCTTTCGGTGATGAATC
>CAZXYQ010000219.1:0-3400 GCA_964644975.1 uncultured Rhodohalobacter sp. | reverse complement strand
CTTGGATTCTGACGCCACAATGATTCCGATCTTATAAATACCTGCCGCATCCCTGGTAAGTAACGCCATCTTCTGTAAGCGTTACGACGTGTGAAAATTTAAAACTGCTCATTGTGTCCTGGCAAAGCTGTTTTTCGGTGGATGCCGATATTTTATGTTCTGATCCAAAATCGGCACGGTACTCTCTGCCGGATTCTTTCTGAGTAATTTCAAATGACCTGCTTTTTAATTCCATATCCGGCTCTAAATAGACCAGGGTGTCGCCTTCAAGCACTCTGAATGACCAGAATGGCTCGTTTCCGCTGGCCAAAAATGTAACTCCTTCTTCACGAAGTTCCAGATGGCGTGCAAGTATCGACTGAAATTCACTGTTACGTTCCAGAACATAGTTTTCTGCCAGTTCTCCGCTGATTTGATCACTCTCCATATCAAGTAGCCGAAGTCTTTCATCTGTGATTGAAAACTGCTTTCTGTCACCCTCATCCTTTGGATCAATCGTTAACCTGTCACCCGAAATTTCCCATGATCCGGTTTGAGTAATGTAACCCGGATCGCGGTCGACGTAGTGCTTGTATTCAGTGAACTGTCCCGTTTCAAGCCGGAGTTCATACTCAATTCCCGGACAGCTGGCGCAGGGAATTGTGCCGGTATAGGAAGTTGGTAAATCGGGAATGAAATCTTCTATAGTATTTTTAGAAGAGGAGTAATTCAGAGCAATATTTACCCGTATGATAATAAACACAACAAGGCATGCTACAATTAAAAGTCCGGTACTTTTACTCATATTTCAATTGTATTAAGTTAGATTCTCGGTCTTTTTTAGAGACTCTTCCGCCATCTGGCTGTGGTATGTTGTTAGTTTTTCAGCGAGGCTTTCATCAGAAATGCTTAACATGCGAACGGCTAACAAGCCCGCATTTTTGGCCTTCCCGATAGCTACCGTTGCAACGGGAACACCATTTGGCATCTGCACGATAGAGTAGAGGCTGTCAACACCACCAAGGGCTGACGTCTTCACCGGTACCCCGATTACAGGCAGAGTTGTATAGGCTGCCAGCATTCCCGGAAGATGTGCCGCACCGCCCGCCCCGGCAATGATAACCTTCAATCCCCGGTTACGGGCGTCTTTCCCGTATTCGGCCATCAGGTCGGGTGTTCGGTGGGCAGAAACCACCCTTTTTTCAAAAGGAATCTCAAATTGATTCAATATTTCAGCGGCTTCTTTCATGGTTGGCCAGTCACTGTCGCTGCCCATTACAAGTCCGACTTTTGGTTGATTTGTCATTATCGGTTATGTCTATAGTTTGAATTTCATTATGGGAATTTGAAAACTATTCTATCGGCAGCGTGTCGCCTCACTATATCTGAATGTTCAGCGTAGATTTAATAGCTTCGTTGTATATCTCTTCCTGGCTATCGCCTAATAGCGTGTAGTGAGCCATTTTACGGCCCGGCTTGCTACCTGTTTTTCCATAAACGTGCAGGTGTCCATTAGCAATATTGAGCGCATCTTCTGCAAAGTCAACGCGAGCCGTTCGTTTTTCCGTGCCGAGAAGGTTTATCATAACCGCTGCTTTGCGACGCAGGTCTGCAGAACCTAGTGGCAGCCCTGTCACCGCCCGCACGTGATTTTCAAATTGGGAAGTCACGCATCCCTCAATTGTATAGTGGCCGGAGTTATGAGGACGGGGTGCGGTTTCATTGAGTAAAATTTGTCCGTCAGTCGTCAGGAAGAATTCGAAGGCAAAAATTCCCCGCCCGTCGATCGCTTCGGCAGATTCTTTAGCAAGTCTCTGCGCTTCTTTAGCAAGAATAGGGTCGATATCTGCCGGGGCTTTTACTGCCACGCAGATGTGATCTTGCTGCACTGTTTCCACGCACGGGTAGACAACCGTTTCGTAACCGTTCCGGGCCACCTGCACAGCCAGCTCATGAGTAAATTCCACGAACGACTCTGCCAATATATCTCGGCTCTGTTCACCTCCGAGCTCACGGAATGCTGTTTTGGCTTCACCCATATGTTTTACGTTTCTGTTTCCATACCCGTCATATCCGCCTTTGGATGATTTTAGCATCACCGGCCAGCCGAATTCCTTTGCAAACTCCTCAATGTCATCTGAACTGCCAACCAGCCTGCTGGGGGTTACCGGGATACCGGCATCGGTGAATGTTAGCTTTTCAATCTCCTTATCCTCAATTTTTGCAAACGACTCGGGCGAAGGGTAGATCGGAGTTCCGGTACGTTTTCTTAGTTCAAACAGTATATTTGAGTCTATAAATTCGTTTTCGAGAGTGATAATATCACACGATTCAGCGAATTCAATCATACTGTCAACATTGTCGAAAGAGCCCTTAAATGAATGCGGTGTGATAAATTCTACCGGCTCCAACTCGCTTCGATCTGAAAAAACAGCTACCTGCATTCCGAAACGAAAAGCCTGAAGGGCAGACATGCGGGCAAGCTGACCTGCGCCTAAAAATCCAATGGTGAATCCCGATTCTAAACAGTTTTTTTCCATTTTAATAGTGTTGAGATCATAAACCGGCAAATTGCGTGGTGCCTCAAATAGCCGGGTTTTTTTTAAAAATAAATGCGGATAAAAGAATGTACTAAGGTACAAAAAACTGAACGAATATTGATCCGTGATTCTATTCATTTCCACCCAAAAAATTCAATATCTTGATGTCTGTCAATTTTTACAGATTTCAACTATGGACTTAGAAGCAAAACTACACCAAATTCGCGAACGCTACGATGAGATCAACCAGGCGATGGCGGATCCCTCGATCTATGACCGGCCGAAAGAGTATACCGAACTCACGAAAGAACATACTCAGTTAAAAGAGCTTGTTGAGGATTTTGACCGCTGGAAAGATATTCAGCATCAGATCGAGGGTAATG
Source organism: uncultured Rhodohalobacter sp. (assembly GCA_964644975.1). Taxonomy (GTDB): domain Bacteria; phylum Bacteroidota; class Rhodothermia; order Balneolales; family Balneolaceae; genus SW132. Next base: position 498 of record CAZXYQ010000219.1, on the reverse strand, counting down.
CAGAGCTGATGGAGATAGATGATGACGCCGAAATTACGGAGATGGCCCGTCAGGAGACCGGTGAGCTTAAGACAGAGCTGGAAAAACTCGAAAAGGATATCAAATATAAGCTGATTCCCAAAGATCCGGATGACTCTAAAAACTGTATCGTGGAGATTCGGTCCGGAACAGGGGGCGATGAAGCCGCAATATTTGCCGGTGATCTGTTCGATATGTACCGTCGTTACGCAGATTCAGAAAAATGGAAAATGGGTCTGCTCACGGTTCAGGAAGGCGATATGGGCGGCTATAAAGAGATTGTATTTGAACTGTCGGGCAGCGAAGTTTTTGGTAAGATGAAGTACGAAAGCGGCGTTCACCGTGTACAGCGCGTCCCTGATACCGAAAGTCAGGGGAGAGTCCATACCTCTGCGGCTACAGTTGCTGTGCTTCCTGAAGTTGAAGAGGTCGAAGAGGTGCATCTTGATATGGGCGATATACGAGTGGATACATTTCGAT
>CAZXYQ010000218.1:0-3439 GCA_964644975.1 uncultured Rhodohalobacter sp. | reverse complement strand
ATCTGCTAACAGATAATATGACAGATAAACCCCACGACTATTGTGGTATTTTCGGGATTTTTGACCATTCCGATGCGGCACTCCTCACCTATTACGGACTACACGCCCTTCAGCACAGAGGACAGGAATCGGCTGGAATTGTCACCTCTTATTTTGATGAGAAAAAACAGCGAGCCATTATGCCGATGCATAAAGATTTCGGGCTGGTGCTCTCTGTATTTGATGATGATAAGATTTTCAAACGGGAACTAAAGGGCCGCAACGCCATTGGCCACAATCGGTATTCAACGTCCGGCTCGTCGAAGAATCCTGCAAATATTCAGCCATTCAGAGTTCACCACAAAAACGGGAATCTCTCGATCGGACACAACGGAAACCTGACTAACGCCCGAATTCTGCGGGAAAAATTTCGTGAAGAGGGAGTCTTATTTCAAAGTACTTCCGATACGGAACTGATTCTCCACCTGATTTCGCACAGCAAAAAAGAGACTCAGCTGGAACAGATTCTCGATGCACTTCGCCAAATTGAGGGGGCTTACTGCCTGGTCATCCTTACAGATGACAAGCTTATTGCCGTTCGCGACCCGAATGGATTCAGACCGCTTGCACTTGGCACGATAGACGGAGCCTACACTGTTGCCAGCGAAACCTGTGCCTTCGATATTATCGGTGCAGAATTCATTCGCGATGTAGAACCCGGTGAAGTGATTGTAATTGACCGGGAAGCAACGAAAAATCAGGCTCCGGAATCATACTATTTAGAAGCCAAAGAGGGTACATCAAGCAGTCAATGTATCTTTGAATACGTTTATTTTTCGAGACCCGACAGCCGCATATTTGGAGAGATGGTGGACAAAATTCGCCGGAACCTTGGCAAGCAGCTGGCGAAAGAGTATCCACTTAACGATATCCTCAAATTTGGTTTACCGGACAAAAAGCCAATTGTAATTTCAGTACCCGATTCCAGCAATACGGCTGCAATAGGGTATGCTCATGAAAATCAGAAGCTGGGAATTGATTGCAAGTACGATATCGGTTTGATCCGTAACCACTACGTAGGCCGCACGTTTATCTCTCCGGGACAGAAATCACGAGAACTGAAAGTACGTACAAAGTTCAATACAGTAAAAGGAGTCATTGAGGGCCGCTCGGTAATTATAGTTGATGATTCGATTGTCCGCGGAACAACGTCACGATATCTTGTGGAAATGATCCGAAATGCAAACCCTCTGGAGATTCATTTTCTGGTAAGTTCTCCGCCAATTACTCATCCCTGCTTTTACGGCATGGACTTTCCCAGTCCTGAAGAATTGATCGCAAATAAATTTGACCGGGATGTGGATGCAATTGCCCGTGAAATTGGCGTTGACAGCGTCCGGTACCTTTCCGCTGACGGCCTTGTGGATGCAGTAAAAGAGTCAAACGAATCGAAACATTCTTACTGCACCGCATGCTTTACGGGAAACTATCCTGTACCTGTAGATTTCGGCGTAGAGAAAGAGGAAAATGAGATCGCCTAAACCGGCAGAACTGTCACAGGAACCCGGAAATTTATCACATAGTATAAAACGTACGATTCATAATGGGTTTTCAACAAGCTGAGTTTATAACCGGTGCCCCATCGCTCGACGATTGTCCACCACCCACCATTCCCGAATTCTGTTTTGCAGGCCGTTCGAATGTGGGAAAGTCTTCCCTTATCAATAAGGTTACAAATAAGCGCAGGCTTGCCCGTACCAGTAATACGCCGGGAAAAACCCAGCAGATGAACTATTACAAAATTGACGACACGTTTTATCTTGTTGACCTGCCCGGATTTGGTTTCGCAAAAGTACCCAAAAAGGAGCGCGAACGTTGGGGAAAGGATATCCAGAACTATCTTCAAAATCGTGAAACGCTTCAGCTTATTTTGCACCTGGTGGATGCAAGGCACAATCCAACTGCCCTGGATGAGGATTTCTTTTTCTGGATGGCGTCCAATGAGATGCCGTTTTCTGTTATACTGACTAAAACTGACAAACTATCCGGAAACAAACTTTCGAAGTCAGTTAGCAAAGTGAAAGCTGTTCTTTCGGAGATGAATATTGAAGTGCCAATTCTGCCGTGTTCAGCCGAAACAGGAAAAGGTGTCGGTGATTTGAGGTCTCTGATCAACGAATTCATCCATTCAAACGACGATCTGGTATCGAGCTGAATAGCGGTACCCTCTTATTAAATCGATCCATTCGGAAATCGTTACGATTTCTCAGGATCAGTTTGAACCATTCCTGAGTGCTTTTCTGATATAGTATGATCCGTTTGCCACAGTGATGACCACAAATGCGCCTACCATTGTGTATAGTGGCCACGCAATGGTTAGTCCGTCCCCGGGCAAAAACTGCTGTAACGCCCCCTCTACCATGAAGAGGAGCGCAATCAACCCACTGAAGAAACCGATCATGGCATCGGTTCTGTCTGGATGATTGAACAGTCGGCCAAGCAGAAAAATCCCCAAAAGCCCGCCATATGTGTATGATGCAATTCCAAGCCCGAGTTCTACAATGGCCGGCTGATCATCACCGGAAAGCTGCAGCCACGTGAAGAGAAACGCCGAACCGGTTAGTAGAAAACCCCAGCCGATGGTTACCATTCGGGAGATCAACAGCTCTTTGGCGTCATCCCACTTACTGCCGTAGAGAGGTTTCAGAATATCATAGGTAGTGGAAGATGCAAGTGCGTTCAGGGAAGAGCTCAGGCTGCTCATTGCCGCGGCAAACAGCGAAGCCACAATCAGTCCCGCCACACCAATTGGCATGTGATCCACAATGAATTTCGCAAAGATTTCATCTGTCGTTCGCAACCCAAGATCCACAATTGATGCCCCCTGGTAGAACGCAAACAGCATCAGCCCGATAAACAGAAAGAGGCCAAATTGAAGGCAGGCTACGATACCGCTCCAAATCAATGCTTTCTGGCTTGATCTTAGATCGCCCACAGAAAGAAGCCTCTGCACTATCAGCTGATCGGTTCCGTGAGAGGCTATAGAAAAGATCGCGCCACCAACGAGAGCAACCCAAAAGACGTAAGGATCAGCCAGGAATTCACCCATACTCAGACCCGTGCCCCAGTTAAATATCTGAAACTTACCAGCTTCATTAATGAGCGCAAATGATTCCCCGATGGAGATTGGCACTTTGCCCAGCATTAGAAACAGCGCAAACAGCGCTCCCCCGATGTACACAACCATCTGCACAACATCCATCCAAATAACCGCTTTGATGCCGCCGAAAAAGGTATAAAACAGGGTAATCACAGCAATTACGGTTATAGCCAGAACATAAACCGCTCCATCTCCCCATCCCTCAAATACACCGGCAAACCGAAAAATTATAGCTAGAGGAATGGCCGTGGCGAACAATCGAACGCCATCAGCGAGAAGCCGGGTGATGATAAATGTACC
>CAZXYQ010000217.1:0-3450 GCA_964644975.1 uncultured Rhodohalobacter sp. | reverse complement strand
ATTGACGAAGTTTATCGATACACAAAAGCCAATAACGTAGCAAAAGTTACCGCATGAACGAATTAGCAGTCTCCATATCGGATAACGTCGATTTTGATAAGATTCGGGATGATTTTCCGATTTTATCACAGAAAGTAAACGGGCATCCGCTCGTTTACCTCGATAATGGTGCATCCAGCCAAATGCCGGCCCAGGTTGCCGACCGGCTGGATCACTACCATCGGTATGAGCACTCAAACGTGCACAGAGGTATTCATACGCTCAGCCAAAAAGCGACGGATGAGTATGAAATTACGCGCACAAAAGTACAGAAGTTTTTAAATGCGCGTCATAAAGATGAAATTATCTTCACCACCGGTACAACTGACTCTATCAATTTGGTAGCTAACAGCTACGGTTCTCTGAAGTTCAGTAAGGGTGACGAGATTATCCTCACCCACATGGAGCATCACGCGAATATTGTGCCGTGGCAGATGATTGCAGAAAAGACCGGTGCTGTGATTAAGGTAATACCCGTTACCGACAGCGGAGATCTTGATTTGGAAGCATATAAATCATTACTCTCAAACAAGACGAAGATTGTAGCGTTCATCCACGTTTCCAACGCGCTTGGCACGATTAACCCAGCCAAGGAAATTACCGAACTCGCCCACGAGGCGGGAGCTGTTGTTCTGCTTGATGGTGCCCAATCTGCACCTCATCAACTGGTTGACGTACAAGAAATAAATTGTGACTTTTTTACGTTTTCAGCACATAAACTGTGCGGGCCCACCGGGTTTGGAATTCTGTATGGTAAAAAGGAACTCCTCGATGAAATGCCTCCATACAGAGGTGGAGGAGATATGATCGATAAAGTTAGTTTTGAAGAGACTACATATAATGTTGCTCCCTTTAAATTTGAAGCGGGAACCCCGCCCATAGCAGCTGGGATTGGCCTTGGTTCAGCCATTGATTATCTGAACACCATCGGAATGAAGAATATTGCCGAGTGGGAAAACAAACTTGTTAAGTACGCAATGGATCGTTTAAGATCCGTTAATGGCCTTCGTTTTATTGGCGAATCTGAAAACAGGGCGTCCGTCATCTCTTTTGTGTTTGATGACATTCATGCCTCAGATATGGGTACACTTCTGGATAAGCGGGGAATTGCAGTAAGAACCGGTCACCACTGCGCGCAACCCATTTTAAGACGATTTAATGTCCCTGCAACTACAAGAGCATCATATTCGTTTTATAATACCCACGAAGATACAGACCGGCTTGTTGATGGAATTGAATATGTGAAATCATTTTTTGAGTAGTTTGACAGTTTATCATCACGATATTTTCAGTAATAAAGAAACATCTTGAATTATGCCAAAAATTAAAGAAATAGAACGAACGCCTAATCCGGACGCCATGCGCTTTGTACTTGGTGAGCCGCTAACCAACGGTGTAACAAGATCATTTGAAAACAGCGGCGAAGCTGAACACGACGATCTTGCAAGTGCACTGTTTAGTATCGATCACGTAATTAACGTCTACTATGTTGATAAATACGTGACCGTTACTCAGGATGGAAAAGAGGTATGGTCCGATCTGCTTCGCAAACTGGCGCCGCCGATACGAGAGGCAACTCCCCAGATGAATCTGGAGGAGGATGCGGAGGTCCATGCGACCAGAGAAGTCCTTGAAACAGATGATCCGCGTCTGCAGCAAATTAACCAAATGCTTGATGAACAAGTTCGTCCATATCTACTGGCTGATGGCGGCGGATTAAAAGTTCTTGGGCTCGATGGTAACCGTCTTAAGGTTCACTATCAGGGCGCTTGCGGAACATGTCCTACAGCGAGTTCCGGTACGCTCTATGCCATCGAAAGTATGGTGAAACGAATTGATCCCGAACTTCAGGTAATTTCTGTCTAGGAGATAACTATGTCGATTTCAATTACGGAACGTGCAGCACGGCGAATCGAAGATATTCGCAGGAATAACAATCATCCCGCGGATACACCTTTGCGTGTATCCGTGGTGAGCGGTGGCTGCTCTGGTCTGACCTACGACCTCGATTTTGATGCCGAAAATGGCGAAAAAGATGGGGATAAGATATTTGAAGATGGCGACATCAAATTGATCGTCGACATGAAAAGTTTCCTCTACCTCGCCGGCACCAGACTCGACTACACTGATGGCCTGGAAGGGCAGGGGTTCCATTTCTACAATCCCAACGCCGTCCGTACCTGCTCTTGCGGCGAATCTTTTTCGCTCTGACCTTTTCTTGGAATATTAATTTTTTTAAAAAGAATCTGCAATGGGAGAGATTGTAAACAAAGTAAAACAGTCTAAACTTGAGACAATTGATCTTGAAAAATTCGCTCAGGGAATTATCATCAAAGAACTGGATCTAAAAGATTTTCTCTTCCACGAGATGATCCTCAAAGAGAAAGAGTTCAGGGAGAAAATGAACGATCACGACTGGGCTCAGTATGATGGTTCCTATCTGAATGTTTACTGCTCTACCGATGCCATCATTCCCAAATGGGCCTATATGCTTGTTGTACAGCATGCTGAGGAAACTGCCCGGAATGTTTACTTTGGCAAAAAAGACGAAGCGATCAGGCAGCTGTTCAAAGAGAAACTGGATCTTGTTGAGTGGGATAAATATGAAGGGCGATTTGTCCTTCTGAAGGGGTGCAGTAAGATGGATGTTCCTCCGGACGTCTACATGTACGCCACAAAAAAACTGCTTCCGCATGTTCAAAAGCTAATGTATGGGGAAGCGTGCTCCAATGTTCCGGTGTACAAAAAGCCGAGAAAATAAGTAGTAAATATTAAATACAGAGATAGACAATCATTTCTCAAAACTGATTAAATCACTACCATTTGTAACCATCTTATCCTCTGAATTCTGAGTTAATTCCGGTATCCTTTCTACAATAATTTCCATCCATCAGCTACCCCCAATTATGAATGCCTGAATCTGATTTGGCTTATAATTGTAGGTGTAAGGAGAAAAATTTTGAGTTAAAAAGGTTGGGTATAAAAAAGTTTTCATCGGTTTACGAATATGAATGTATACCGTCTTTAAATTAGAAACGATTTACTGATGACGGTACTCGTTCAAGGCTCAATAAATGAAATTGCCATCTTAATTACCGCAATCTCAGCCGTACATTGTATGTACAATTCAAGGTACAGTACTTTTATTTATTCTTAATTGCCTCATAGATATGCTTCGCATACGGCCTTGCTTCTTCTCTGGAAATCTGGAGTCTAAATGCTTCTTCAAGTACATTTATTAACAAGGTGATAATTTTGTCAATTGAATAAGGCTTTTTTAGGTGAAACAGAATATCTGTGGCTTCTATCTCGTACCCATTCAGGTCTTAGATGTTTTCTGCACGATCTCCAAGAGGATTCCAATTAGTCAAAATTTTCTGGATGATTCTTATATGTTTCTCATTCATTGTT
>CAZXYQ010000216.1:0-3512 GCA_964644975.1 uncultured Rhodohalobacter sp. | reverse complement strand
TGGCCATGAGAATTGGATTTGAGCAAATTTTTCTGATGTTTAGGACACTATTGCTTTATAACCTTCAAAAAAAAGACCGCAAAAATTTGCGGTCTTTTTCAATATTACGTTATACACGCAAATTTATGCAATCTGTGCGTCTAACTGTTTTTTAATTTGCGCTTTGGGAACAGCGCCAACGATCTGATCTACAACTTCGCCGTCTTTAAAAATAAGAAGTGCGGGGATACTGCGAATTCCGTACTTCACGGAGGTTTCGGGATTACTGTCTACGTTGACTTTACCAACTTTGGCTTTGCCTTCGTACTCTCCGGCAATCTCGTCCACTACTGGCCCTACCATTCGGCAAGGACCACACCATTCGGCCCAAAAATCAACCAGAACAGGTGTGCTGCTACTTTCAACTTCGTCTGAAAAATTACTGTCTGTAAACTCTACTGTGTTACTCATAACGTTTTATTTTGTTTTTATCGTTTGTAATAATATCGCAAATTCCTGTGCCATTTACTCATAACGATATCTTATCGATTTTATCACAGAATGCTATATGTATTAGGCTTAACCCGGATTATTCACAATTAACTTGATACAGCAACCCTAAAGCATTCCCCTCGCCTTCAGCTCCAGATATTTATTGATCGTGTTTACTGAGAGATCTTCCGGAGGTGTAAGAATGGTCTGTATCCCATACCTGTTCAGTGTTTTAACGATCTGCCGTTTTTCGAACATAAATTTTTCGGCCACGGTTTTGGTGTAAATCTCTTCCACCGTTCCGGGATCATTCCAAAGCAGCTGCTGCAGCTCACTGTTCTCAAAAAAGATGACGACCAGCAGATGGTCCTTAGCGATACTTTTCAATACAGGCAGCTGCCGCTCCATTGATGAAAGGCTTTCGAAGTTTGTATAGAGCAGAATCAGGCTCCGCCGGTTAATATTTTTTTTCACTGTTACCATCAGCCGTTTAAAATCTGATTCCAGAAAATTCGTCTTAACGTTATAGAGCTGTTCCTGTATTCGCCTGACATGGATTCGTTTCTTCTGAGGTTTAACAACTGTAGAACCATCATTTGAAAACGTAATCAGGCCCGCTTTATCCTCTTTTAAAAGCACGATATTTGAAATTACGAGGCTGGTATTGATCGCGTAATCAAGAAGGTGCATTCCGTTGAATGGCATTTTCATCACTCTGCCGGTATCAATAATGTTGATTACCTGCTGTGAGCGCTCATCTTCGTACGTATTAACCATCAGTGTTTCGGTGCGGGCAGACGCTTTCCAGTTGATAGCGCGAACATCGTCGCCGCGAACGTACTCTTTAATCCGATCGAATTCCATGGTATGGCCCAACCGCCTGATTCGTTTTATCCCCGCCTCAGCCCTGCGATTGGAAAAAGCGATCAACTCAAATTTACGCATCTGCACAAAAGAGGGGTAAACCGGCACCATCTGCTCATTGCCAAAAGCATATCTCTTTTTAATCAGCCCCAGCGGCGATTTAACGTAGACCAGCAGTCTGCCAAAACGATATTCGCCTCTTTCAATCGGCCGCAATTGATAGCTTTGAGACTGCTTTTCATCCGATTTCAACGTCAGTTCAATTCCAAAATCACGCACCTGGAACTGCTCCGGCAGCTCATCAATAACATCCGTCACAACGGTAAACAAATAGCGGTTATGGACGGTAAACCCAATCTTGTTATCATCTCCGTTTGATAGGCGATCCGGCACCGAACGCTCTGCCTCAATCCCCTCCTTGTTTCGATACAGGATTCGCATGTCTGCCGCAATCAGAACTCCGAAAGCGATGAGGACATATGTTGCCAGTTCTACATTTATAGCCAACAGGTATTCCATGACGTACAGCAATACTATCGCCGATAGCACCAGGAAAAAACGGGTGGTCAGAAATAGACTTTTAATCCACATAGTTGTGCATGCAATAGTGTTTTGTCAAGCTAAAAGTGACGAGTAGACCTGACAGGCCCGATACTCGACGTTGAGAAAAAAACTATACAAAGCATTTCTCAGACAAAATCCAACGCTGTCAGATTCAGTGGGTGCTGACAGGTTTCGACCAATATTTAACAATTGACTTGTCATTAGGTGCGATTTGTACAAATCTGGACATTCTCTTTTATCTTGGTACTTCAACTTTTTCTACGATTGTGCCAATCACCTTGTCGGTGTTTCCACCCTCCATCTCTTTTTCCGGGGTAAGAGTTAAGCGATGACGAAGAACGGGCTTAATGATTGCCTTTACGTCTTCAGGTGTCACAAAATCGCGGCCGTTCATTGCCGCCCATGCCTGCGCTGCCTGCATCAGAAATACGGCCGCCCTTGGTGATGCACCTATCGAGAGCTGACTGCTATTTCGCGTATTCTGAATAATTTGCGCGATATACTGCATCAGTTTTTGTTCTAGATGCACACTCCGAATGACCTGCTTCTGCCTGTCGATCTCAGCGGCGGTCACCACTTTTTCAAGAGAGGAGAATTTGACCCGGTTCTTGCGCTCATAGCTTCCGTTCAATATCTGAACTTCCTCATCAAGGCTGGGATATGGAACATCAATTTTGAACAAAAATCGGTCCAGCTGAGCTTCCGGCAGGCGATAGGTGCCCTCATGTTCAATGGGATTCTGCGTGGCCATCACCATAAAAGGTGAATCAAAACTGTAGGTAGATCCATCAACGGTAATCTGCCTCTCCTCCATCACTTCAAACAGGGCTGCCTGCGTTTTTGCGGGCGAACGGTTAATCTCATCAATCAAAACAATGTTGGAAAATACGGGCCCTTCTTTAAACTCAAACTCTCTCGTGTTTGGATTGAAGACGCTGGTCCCGATTACATCAGACGGCATCAGGTCCGGCGTAAACTGAATACGGGAAAAATCGGAATCGATGAGCTGGGCGAGTAGCCGCGCGGTAAGTGTTTTTGCAACGCCGGGCACACCCTCAATCAGCACGTGCCCGTCTGCAAGCAGAGCTGCAATCAGCAGATCCACCATTTTTCGCTGGCCTACAATCACCCGGCCAATTCCTTCGCGCAGATTTTCTACAAGCGTCTGCACGCCGGAGAGATCTGTCCGCTGCTCAAACGCCGGCTCAAATCTCCCGCCATTATTTTCTCCTGTAGCGTCTGTTTCGTCGTGCTGGTTAGAACTTTTTTCTTCGCTTCGTTCTTTTTCTGTCATCGTTCGCTATCTTTATAAAATTGATCAATTTGTGAATTTACCTGTTTCAATTCCTCTTTGCTGATCTCATTCTGCCGCTGAACTTGTTTCACCTGTTCAAGAAGTTTTTCTATCTGTTTTTGTGGCACACCGGAGGGGCCGGCAATCGCTTCTGCTACAGATGTAGAAGAGTCTGAGTATACAGGATCAACCCCGACATTGCGCCGGCAGTAATCCATAAAAAAACGGATTTTCTTTTCTGCGATTCCTTTATGCGAACCTTTCTCCAGGTAGAGGCTGCCAATTGTTTTCGCAAACTGCAGCGTACTGTTTTCCGGCT
>CAZXYQ010000215.1:0-3524 GCA_964644975.1 uncultured Rhodohalobacter sp. | reverse complement strand
TCGCGAGGGCGGACGCACAGTAGGCGCAGGCGTGGTAACCAAAATTAAAGATTAAGGTCAACCGTTATCAGCCAATCGTTTGAAGCATGAGGTGGGGCTTTTTGAGCTCACACCTCTTGCTGTCTACGGGCGTAGCTCAGTTGGCAGAGCACTGGTCTCCAAAACCAGGTGTCGGGAGTTCGAGTCTCTCCGCCCGTGCATTCTAACAGTGATCTTCTGAGTAAGAGGATGGGGTCAGCCCCTTTAATTGATAAGTTGAATAAAACATGCAGAAAATTAAAGAGTTTTTAGATGGTGTTCGCACCGAAATGAAAAAGGTTTCGTGGCCTGAGCAACAAGAGCTTATAGACAACACAATAATTGTTGTGGTGTTCACCATAATCGTTACAACTTTTATTTTTGGCGTGGATCAGGTTTATAGCACGGTTTTAGATGCTATTTACAGTTTTGGAGGCATTACATAAATGAGTTCTGACAACGAGTACGAATGGTACGTTGTAAGAGTATTCACCGGACATGAAAAGAAGGTGAAAGAGTATCTCCAAAGAGAGATTGAAGAGCAGGGTTTGGGCGATAAAATTGATGAAATTCTTATCCCTACTGAAACAATCGTTGAGATTCGTTCTGGAAAAAAGAAAACAAAAGAAAAAAACTTCTTTCCGGGATACATGCTTTTGAGTACAAAATATGATGAAGAAGTGAATAACCTTGTACAGGGAGCTCCTTCATGTATTGGATTTCTTAAGCCGAGTAAAAATGAAGTTATTCCACAGCCGCTTAAGCAAAGTGAAGTTGAACGCATACTCGGCAGAGTTTTGGATAACAAGGAACTTGTGGAGAGCGGTGGAGTAGTTGATATACCGTATAAAGAAGGTGATATCGTAAAAGTTATTGACGGTCCCTTTAAAGAATTTGATGGCACTGTACAAGAAGTGCTACCCGAAAAAATGAAACTTCGGGTACTGGTAAGTATTTTTGGGCGTAAAACCCCTGTTGAGGTTAACCTGAATCAGGTTGAGTCAACAACATAAGATCTTTAATTAACGTGAGCTATTACGCAGCAAACAGAAGAATGAATCACTAATTGATTCTATATGGCAAAAAAAGTAGATAAAGTGCTCAAACTTCAAATTGTTGGTGGACAGGCAAACCCTGCTCCTCCGGTAGGTCCAGCTTTAGGCCAGGCCGGAATCAACATTATGGAGTTTTGTAAAGCATTTAACGCAAAAACCCAGGACAAAGCTGGTACAATTATTCCGGTCGAAATCACAGTATTTGTGGATAAGTCGTTTACGTTTAAGACGAAAACACCTCCCGCAGCAGTACTGTTGAAAGAAGCCGCTAAAATTAAATCCGGCTCAGGAGAACCCAACCGTAAAAAAGTTGGAAAAGTAACCTTGTCGCAATGTAAAGACATCGCTGAGCAGAAGATGGAGGATCTGAATGCATTTGATTTGGATCAGGCTGCTGAGATGATTGCCGGAACAGCGCGAAGCATGGGTTTACGTGTAATCCGAGACAAATAAGAGGATTTTAAAAAAATGGCAAAGCGAGGTAAAAAATATCGTCAGGCAGCTGAGCTGATTGATGCTGATATGGAGTATACCATTGAAGAAGCTTGCGACCTGGTTAAGAAAACAGGTACAGCTAAATTCAATGAGTCTGTAGATCTTGATCTCAGACTCGGTGTAGATCCACGTCACGCCGATCAGATGGTGCGCGGTACGGTTTCTCTTCCTCACGGTACAGGTAAAACTGTTCGTGTATTGGCTCTTGTAAATGAAGCCAAAGAAGCAGAAGCAGAAGAAGCCGGTGCCGACTATGTTGGACTGGACGAATACATCGAAAAAATTGAAGACGGTTGGGCTGATATCGACGTGATTATCGCCACTCCCGACGTAATGGGTAAAATCGGAAAGCTTGGACGGCACCTTGGACCACGTGGTCTGATGCCTAACCCGAAAAGCGGTACGGTTACCATGGATATAGCTGCTGCTGTAGATGAGTTCAAATCCGGTAAGATAGATTTCCGGGTAGATAAAGCAGGCATTCTGCACACCTCAATAGGAAAAGTAGAATTTGATGCAAATGAACTGCGTGAAAATGCAATTTCATTTCTTCAGACTATAATGAAAATGAGACCGGCATCTGCTAAAGGTCACTACATCAAAAGTGCGTTTATGAGCACAACGATGGGGCCAAGCATACAACTGAGCCGATCATCCATTACTTCAATTTAGAAACTAAGAGGAAACAACATGCCTACATTATCAGATAAGAAGGCAATTGTGGAAGAAATTACCGAGGAACTGCAAAGTTCTGACGGCGTCTATATTACCAACTACAAAGGTATGTCAGTTGGAGATATGGCCGATTTGCGGACAGAGTTCCGCAAAGGTAATGTCCGTTACAAAGTGTATAAAAACACGATGATTAAACGGGCAATGGAAGCAATTGGCGGTTATGATGAACTCTACCCATTTCTGAGTGAACAGAATGGTTTTGCATTTGTAGAGGAAGAGTTCGCAGCACCTGCAAAGGCGTTAAAACAATACATCAAGGATCATAATAAGCCTGAATTTAAGGCAGCCTTGATTGACGGAGATTTTTATGGCGAAAAACAGCTGGATACACTGGCTGCAATGAAGTCTAAAAATGAAGTAATTGGCGACATTGTCGGTCTATTGCTTTCACCGGTCTCCAATATTGTTAGCGGACTGCAAGCGCAAGGCGAAACGATTGCCGGAGCTGTGAAAACAATCGCTGAAAAAGGCGACGAATAACCTATACCACTTTAATTTAATTATTTTAATTACTAAACGACGAACGGAGAAATCTAACAATGGCTGACGTTAAAGAAATCGCAGAACAACTTGTTAACCTTACAGTAAAAGAAGCCAATGAATTGGCTAAAGTGCTCGAAGAAGAGTATGATATCAAACCAGCTGCCGCTGCTGTTGCAGTTGCAGGTCCAGCCGGAGGCGGCGATGATGCTGCTGAAGAGCAGACAGAATTTGATGTTATACTCAAATCTGCTGGCGCTAAGAAAATTGCTGTTATTAAAGAGGTACGTGGCATCACCGGTCTTGGCTTGAAAGAAGCGAAGGAAATGGTCGACAGCGCACCAAACGCAATTAAAGAGGGCATATCAAAAGATGAAGCAGAAGAGCTGAAGAGCAAACTTGAAGACGCCGGTGCTGAAGTAGAACTTAAGTAAACCGGTTTCTGCACAATTTGTCATAGCCAACACCGTTAATAACGGTTGTTGGCTTTTGGCGTCTACATCACCTGTACAATTTACGTCTAAACGTGCAACTACTGTCGTTTCACATCTTACTTTTAACCTAAAGGAGAGGCTTCCTTTTGAGTACTACTATGGAGAAAATCCCATTTACCGACCGACTTTCATTTGGCCGAATTAAACACGTAATAGACTATCCAGACTTCTTAGATATACAGCTCGAGTCATTTAATTATTTCGCGCAGCTTGATATTGCACCTTCGGATAGAATAAATCAAGGCCT
>CAZXYQ010000214.1:0-3600 GCA_964644975.1 uncultured Rhodohalobacter sp. | reverse complement strand
TCACGACTCTTCACCGCGCTGGAGCTGATTTTGTGATGTCGTATGCCTCAATGGGCGCAAATTCTATCTTTAACATTTTGGAAGGACAAGATGTGCTGATGCTTGCAGAGGGTCTTAACATATTTAATCACAAAGTTGAAAAAGAACTTTCGGGTAAAAGTCTAATTGAGTCGGATATACGTAAAAAAACCGGCTGTACGGTAATTGCAATGAGGCAGGATGACGAGATGGTTGTGAATCCGTCACCCGATTCAGTACTCAATGAGGGGCAGGATATCATTTTGATAGGCCAGCTTGAGGGTGAAACGCAATTCAACGAGCTTTACGCAAAGAAAAAGTAGAGTTACTTAACCGAAATCCTGTAAAAGTTTCAGGCAATCACCTGCAAGAATTCCGCCTTCAATTTGGATATCAGAGCCTGTTCTCATGACTATCTCTTCTGAAGGGATCGGAATTTGAAACATTTTGTCAGAAATTTGAGGAATAGAGCAGCCATAGAACAGGGTATCAATATTTGCCCATATTGCTGCACTCATACACATCGGGCAGGGTTCGCAGGTAGTATAAAGTGTAAATCCTGATAGATCTGTTTTCTTGATCAATGAACCGAGCCTGCGAATAGCCATCATTTCGGCGTGAGCAGTAGGGTCGTTTAACTCTTTGGTTTGATTTGCTTCAACAGCAAATAACTCATCACCCATCGCAAGTGCCGCCCCAAAAGGAGTTTGGTTCGACCGGGCAACTTCTATTGCTGCTCTCATATGTGGAAGATGTGGTTTTTGCATGATGTAATTATGCTGAGTTATAATTTAGCCACGTCCCAAAGGGATCGACTGTCGGCTGAGATGGCACGGAATACACGGAATTACCCCTCCCTTCTCACTTCTGCGTTTTCCGTTCTCACTCCATAAGATGCCTTTCCAAAAAGTCCGTATACACCCTGTGCAGCAACAGAAAACTTTCGCGATTATAGAATACACCATGTGCTCCCGGCGGGTAAATTCGCAGATCAATATCTTTTCCTGCATCGGTAAATGCAGTAATCATCTGCATCGTGTTTTGAATGTGAACATTTTCATCCATCGATGAGTGCGCAACAAGCATATAGCCTTCAAGTTTATCAGCATGGGCCATCACGGAGCTGTTGATATAGTTCTCCATATTTTCTTCGAGAAGCCCCATATAGCGTTCGGTGTAGATGGTGTCATACAATCTCCAGTCGGTTACAGGAGCTCCAACTATACCGGCTTTAAAAACGTCAGGATGAAGCACCATTGTAAGAGCCGCCATATAACCGCCATAACTGTGCCCGCGGATTGCCATCCGGTCTCCGTCAACCCAATCGTACGAAGAGAGATATTTTGCGGTTTCTGCAAAATCGTAAGCTTCCCATTTGCCCAAATTTTCATAAACCACTTTCTCAAAATCGCGCCCATATCCGCCGCTTCCGCGGTTGTTTACATTGGCTATTACATATCCCTGCTGTGCCAGGTACTGCGCCCATGTGTTTGTTTCGAATTGATTGTAAACACCTTGTGCACTCGGTCCGCCATACACCATCAGTACCAGCGGATACGATTTCTCCTCATCAAAGTCGGGCGGACGGATCATATAGCCATCAAGATCCTGGCCATCGCTTGTGGTAAATGAAAATAACTCGCGCGGGCTGTAAGCAAACCGTTTGGTGAACTCTGTTACTTCACTATTTGTCACTAGCTTTTCCAGCATCTCACCGCCGTTATCCGTAGTCCACAGTTCTACCTGTGTGGGCGTTTCTGTATTCGACCACCGGTCGATAAAATAGCGTCCGTCAGGACCCATCGAAAAAGAATGCCGGCCAGGTTCGCTTGTATACTGAATTTTATTGCTACCGTCAAAACGGATGGAATAGAGATGACGCTCCAGCGGACTCTGTTCGGTGGATTCGTAATAGATCCGTTCCTGTTCCGAATTTACAGCGAAAACATTGGTTACCTGCCAGTCATCGCCATCCGTAACCTGGTTCAGAAGCTCACCGTCATAATTATACCTGTAAAGATGCTTGAACCCGCTTCTGTCCGAAATCCAGAGAAATTCTTCACGGTCGTCAGGGAAAAAGAAATGATCATCAATACCTGCAAAAAAGTCGAACACATCAATCCATCCATGATCCGGTTTTTCTTCCATGATTTTCCGGCCTTCACCATCTGTTACATCATGCATAAACAGTTTCAGGTGATTTTGCTGCCTGTTCATCCACACAATTGCGAGCTCATCCGGGTTGCTGGTCCAGTAAATGCGGGGAATCAGGCCATCTCCGATATCGATGTGCATTCTTTGACTCTCACCGGTTTCGATATCTATCACACCAATGCGAATAACCGGGTTTTTTTCACCTACTTTGGGATAGGGGATATCAGTGTATTCCGGGTAGGTGCCCTCATAATCGGTAGAGATAAACCGCTCAATATGGTCTTCATCACTTTGCCAGTAGGCAATATAGCGGCTGTCATGCGACCATTTCCAGGCTTGTACCTGGCCAAACTCTTCTTCGTACACCCATCCGAACCGGCCGTTAAAAAAGTTGGGGCCTGAATTATAGGTAAGTTGTGTTTCTTCACCCGTATTCAGGTCAAAAACAAACATTTCGCCATCTTTATGATATCCCACCTTTTGTCCGTCAGGCGATAACTCTGCCGTGAAGGCATCCGGTACAATCAGCTCCAGGGTTTCATCATCCAGAGAATAATAGTAGTAGTCGGAGATGCCGGAGTAGCGATATACCGGGGTGAAATTGGTTTGAAATACCAGGAATCTAAAATCGGCCGACCACTGAAATGACCTGAAATCGAAGCGCATATCGGTATCTGGAAATGTGTGATCAGCAGTGCTGAAGATCAGTTCATCTTCACCGGTTTCGGGTGTGTAGGCGCGTATCTCCACGATTTGTGAAAACATATCGCGCTCGTAATAGGAATAGCGTTCACCGTCGTCAATCCATGTAATATTTTGCGGACCCTGTTCGCCGGTTAGTTGACCCGATGCCATCAGAGCTTGCTCAAGATTCTGATACTTCTGCGATTCCTGGGCACTCAGGGTTGAGGTTGCGGTGATAAAAAAGATTGTCAGAAAGGCGATTGTTCGGATATGGAAATTCATGGAAGCAGCTCTTCGGTTAATAGTCTGTAATGCCTCTAAAGAAAAAGAATTTAGTGTTCAGATAGAAACGGTTTTTAGAGTGCAGTCTTATCTTTTTAAAAGGGAGGTTAGTTGGCACTTCTGCTTACTGCCTGCTGCCAACTGCAAACTTATTTAATTTCTTACTGAAAGTTCGTTTCAGGGTGAAGTAATCGATTGTAATCAGGTATAAGTACAGAATTGTAAGTCCCAAAATCGGATAGCCCAGTGAAAATGAATCGCTGCCTGTTGCATAGAGCCAAGTGTAAACGGCAATCAATAGAAAAATGACCATTACATAGTTTAAGGTAATCCACAGGGTTTTTATCACATATCCCCGGATGATTTTTTTGAAAGGCTTTTGCTCTTCCTTACTCAATGCAAGGATTCGTTTCTTCTCCGGGAAGTTCAGGCTCTCTATGCCTGCTGTGAGAAATGCCCAGC
>CAZXYQ010000213.1:0-3676 GCA_964644975.1 uncultured Rhodohalobacter sp. | reverse complement strand
CCTGAAGAAGATTTCTTTGTTGTAGTAGAAGAGATGCCTGAACTTATTGGCGGACTCGCCTCCATCCAGCAAAACATTCGCTATCCTGAGATGGCACGACGAGCTGGTATTGAAGGCCGTGTGTATGTACAGTTTATTGTTAACGAACGAGGAGAAGTTGAAGATCCACGAGTTATTCGAGGTATCGGCGGTGGCGCTGATGAAGAAGCACTCAGAGCTGTAAGAGAAGCTAAATTCCGACCGGGAATGCAGCGCGGACGACCTGTTCGTGTTCAGTATTCACTGCCGGTAGTATTCAGACTTCAAAACTAACCGACACATTTTCATACGAAAATTAAAAAAGGCTTACCGGAATACCGGTAAGCCTTTTTTTTGATCAGTGTTCAAAACATATAAACACGGTTTAAAGAAATCGATTCCTTGTTTTATACGTGAGTGAGAAAAATCAATCTGTATTATTGCGAAATCGCCTGATCAAATCTTTTAAATTTTCATATCCAACCTGGCTTTCTGCCCGCTCAGCTGAAACCCATCTCACCTTTTCTATCCCCTCGTCAGCCTGAGGTGTAAATCCGTCCTGTTCTCCTGAGAGTGACATCAAAAACCAATAGGTCTCTTTTTGAATCTCAGTCCTCCCCTGCGTGTAGCTATGGCTGGTTGTGCCCAGACTGGCCTCAATAACAGGTTCTGAATCCAGGCCAACTTCCTCCATCACCTCTCTGATCGCGCAGTCCGGAATAGACTCCCCGGTTTCGAGCTTCCCTTTCGGGATATCCCAGACTCCGTTTCTTAATATCAGCAGCAGGTGAACAGCATCCGGTTCTTTTCGGTAAACGAGTCCGCCGGCCGCTTTCATATCCACTGTTTTACTCATTTTTTTCTGTATCAGAACTCTTATTCTCTCTCTTTTTTTCATCAGCAAAGCCGAGCCGCAGCTTGTTGAGTGTCTCTGTTACATAGCCGGAGATCTCTTTTGGGATATTCCCTTTTGTATACTTTTCAAGCATCACAATCGTGTCGATTGCATATTTAGCCGATTTGAGATCTTTTTCAGCTTTTCCTGTTTGCGGATTTTCGGTTTTCCCAAGTCCCATCATCGCAATTTGTTCGTGCTGTTGAATAAGCATCACAAACAGCAGTTGTTGTTGCTGCTCATCATTGAATTTTTCCCCTTTATTCTCTGATTTATCAGTCATATAGTTCCGGTAATTTTATTTGGTTAATATAAATTTACAATACGTTGTTCTAACAAAGGTTTTGTATACTTAAAGCGAACAAAAATACAAAATCTTACACTCAATCATGGCAACGATTCAACCTTTCAAAGGCTGGCTCCCAAAACCGGACCAGGTCGATCAAGTTGCTTGTCCTCCTTACGATGTTATCAGTACTAAAGAGGCTGCAGAACTGGCTAAAAATAAGTCAAATAGCTTTCTCCACGTTATAAGACCCGAAATAGACCTTCCCGAAGGCACTCTCTATTACGACGATGCTGTCTATCAAAAAGGGGCTGCAAATCTCAAAGAACTTCTGAATTCTGATCTATTCACACAGGAAGAGAAGCCGGCGATTTATATTTATCAGCTGCAGGACGATTCGCACTCCCAAACAGGTGTTTTTACCTGTGCTTCGGTACAGGACTACGACAAAGATGTGATTTTGAAGCACGAACTTACCCGCCCTGATAAAGAGAACGACCGCACCAAACATATTCAAACTCAACAGGCTCATGCCGAACCTGTAATGCTCACGTACAAAGATTCGGAAGATGTGGCATTTCAAATTGAAAAAACGGTAGCCACAACCCCGCCTTTTATTGAACACACCGATGAGCGCGGCGTTACACACAGGGTATGGAAACAGTTTACTACAGTGGACTTTGTTAAGGCTTTCGCCGAAGTTGAAAATTTTTATATAGCCGACGGCCATCATCGCTGCAAAAGCGCCTCCAGGGTTTCTGAAAACCTTCGTGAAAGAGACCGCTCTTTTCCGGGTGAAGCAGAATATGACTACTTCCCCGTTGTTCTGTTTCCGATGAGCCAGATGAACATTTTGCCCTATAACAGGGTCATCGTTCATGCACGTAAAAACCAGGCTGAACATCTGTTTGATAAGTTTTCAGCCGAAAAAACGACGGAAAAATCTCCCGTTAAAAAGGGTGATGTCTCTATCTATTTTAAAGGTGAATGGTGGAAATTCACGCTACCCGAAGCGAAAGAAAACAGTATAGTTTCTGATTTAGATGCCTCCAGGCTTCAGCGGTTTGTTTTAGGTCCCGTATTTGATATTCACGATCCCAGGGTCAATAATAATATTGAGTTTGTTGGCGGCATCAGAGGCACAGAAGAGCTTGAAAAACTGGTAGATAACGGAGATGCCGACCTGGCTATCAGCATGTATCCCACAAGTATTGAAGAACTTGTTAATGTATCTGATGCGGGTGAATTAATGCCTCCCAAATCAACCTGGTTTGAGCCTAAACTGCAATCAGGAATCATTGTCCATACGTTTTAGAATTTATGAAAAGAGTTCATAATTTTTGTGCAGGTCCCGCCACCATGCCCCTGCCTGTTCTCGAAAAAGTACGTAACGAACTGGCTGATTACCGCAGCAAAGGTGCTTCAATAATGGAGATGAGTCACCGAAGCCCGGAGTATACCGAGATTAACAACCAGGCTATCAAGCGGTTAAAACGAATTTTAAATGCAGGCGATGAGTGGGATATCCTCTTTTTGCAGGGCGGTGCGAGTTCTCAATTCATGGTGGTACCGTTTAACTATCTGGATTCAGATCGGACAGCTGATTATATAGACACCGGAAAGTGGTCTGCAAATGCTATAAAGGAGGCAAAGCTGTTCGGGAATGTGCACGTACCTTTTTCAAGCAGGCAGTTAAACTACACCCGTATACCCAAACCGGGTGAGCTTACTTATTCAAACTCCCCTCATTACGTCCATTTCACCAGCAATAATACCATTTACGGTACTCAGTTCTCGTCAGAACCCGAAGTAAATGCTCCCCTCGTATGCGACGCCTCTTCCGACTTTTTATCACGGTCGATTGATCTGAATCGTTACGGCCTGATTTACGCCGGTGCACAAAAAAATCTTGGTCCTGCCGGTGTTACCATCGTCATGATTAAGAAGTCTTTTGCCGAAACCGGAAAAAAAGATGGTATACCCACTATTCTAAACTACAAAACTCACCTTGCTAAAATATTCAACACACCGCCCGTATTTGCCGTTTATATGGTTAATTACGTGCTGGAGTGGATTGAAGAACAGGGAGGGCTCGACTATTTTGAAGAGCTCAACAGTAAAAAAGCTGATCTGCTCTACAGTGAAATTGACAAAGATAATTTTTACAGGGGAACTGCAGAAATAGATTCCCGTTCCAAAATGAACGTAACCTTCCGAATGGAAAGCGAGCAACTCGAGTCTGAGTTCATCAAAGAAGCAGAGAGGAGCGGCCTTACCGCCCTGAAAGGCCACAGAAGCGTTGGCGGTATCCGCGCCAGCATCTACAACGCCTGCGGGCTTGACGCCGTTAAAGCGCTTGTGAGCTTCATGGAAGAGTTCCGATATAAGAAAACAGCCCTGAGCTAAATCTCCTTTAATCTTTTATCTGTGATCAATAGTGTCCTAAACATCAGAAAAATTTGCTCAAATCCAATTCT
>CAZXYQ010000212.1:0-3755 GCA_964644975.1 uncultured Rhodohalobacter sp. | reverse complement strand
TAGCATGCTGTAATACATTTTTACAGCATTGTGGATGATTTATACGGATTATTGAAGATTTCACACATAAATTGAGGGAGATCGTAAGTGGTCTCCCTTATTTTATTATCGCTTTTAGATATACCGAATTGAGCATGCAAAAGCATATTTTTAAACTATTTTTATTTTTATTCGCAGTACATATACCGCTTATTGCGTCAGCAACAGGATTAGACAGTTCAGGAAAGCTTTCAGGAATTGTCATTGACGTTGAAAATAGTGAACCTGTCTCCTTCGCTTACATACACCTTGAACAAATTGACAGATCAGCTACTACGGACAGAGAGGGGCGGTTTGAACTTCGAAACATACCCTCGGGAACATATAATGTAAATATTCACCGCATCGGCTACACCTCAATCAACAGAACGGTTGAAATTGAACCTGATCAAACCACAGAAATTTCTTTTCTATTGACGCCATCGGTCTTATCGGGTCAGGCGGTTGAAGTGGTTGCCGACGCTGAACAACTTATTGGCAGCAATCTCGAACACGCATCACTAAAAATTGTAGGCGACCGCCTGCGCAGGGATTTAGATGTCACTCTCTCATCAACTTTAAGTAACCAGGCAGGATTTTCAGAGAGAAGTATGGGTGCTGCGCCCGGAAGGCCCGTAATGAGAGGCCTCGGGGATGAGCGGGTGCTCATTTTGGAAGATGGGGGCAGAACGGGCGACGTTTCCTGGACTTCAGCTGATCACTCCGTAACTGTGGATCCTTCCTCTGCTGATGAAATTGAGATTGCACGGGGTCCTGCTGCACTTGAACACGGAGCAGGAGCCATTGGCGGCGTTATAAATGTAGTCAGTAATAAAATTCCCAATACCGTGCCTTCTCGGACTACCGGCAACATCTCGCTTCAGGGAGCCAGTGTAAATTCAGGTTTTATGGGAGCGGGATCCCTGAGGATACCGTACAACGATCTGGTTCTAAATCTGGATTTAGGCGGCCGTGTCGGTCAGGATTACAACACTCCCATCGGTCCGCTAACAAATACCTCGATCCGAACCGCCGATAACGGTTTTGGTCTGGGATATATCCAACCTTGGGGCTATGCAGGTTTATCGGGCTCCATTTATTTCAGCGAATACGGAATCCCGCCCGATCCCCAGGGAGGACATCCATCCGGTGTGGATATAGAGATGTATAAATATCACACGGAGGGACGTTCCGAGATTTTGCTTGGAAATTCACTATTCAATCTGCTGGAGGTGCGAGGCTCATTTATCCGGTATCAGCACGTTGAAATAGAATCCAGCGGAGCCATAGGAACACAGTATGACATGGATACCGCAACCGGATCAGTAAAACTAAGGAATAACGGATGGGGATTTTTTAATGAAGGAGTCGTTGGCGTCTGGGGCGAATTTGTAGATTACTCAGTATTTGGATCAAGAACTCCCAATTCAAATTCGGCTGGGGGTGCAATTTTTGCAATCCAGGAAGCAGATATAGGCAACCTTCATCTGGAAACCGGATTTCGGTTGAATCATTTTGTAGCCACACCGGAGAGAGAGAGGCCTAACTCATTCATTGGACACGTACGAGAACGATCTTTTACAGGACTGGAATCATCCATCTCTGCGATATACAACATGGGCAGCGGATTTTATCTCGGATCAACGTTTATGCATTCCTGGAGAGCTCCAACCCTGGAAGAACTCTATTCAGAAGGGCCACATCTTGCCGCGTTCGCTTTTGAAGTGGGTAATCCCAATCTGGATTCGGAACGTGGTTTAGGAAGCGAGATATTTGGGCGATACAGGACAAGTGATGCCTCTGTTGAGGTGGCCGCATATTACAACCACTTCAGCAACTATCTTTACGCCCAGGATACGGGTCAGCCCAGTATAATCCGGGGAGACCTGAACGAATTCAAATATATAGGCACAGAAGCAACCATGTACGGCGCAGAGTTTTCATCTGAAATTCGCCTTTTTAATAACTTTGTCTTAGACGGGAATGTATCGTTTACAATAGGCGACCGTGTGGTGCCCGAACAGGAAAGAGAAGCAGTCGGGCTGGAAAAATCCGATCAGCCTCTGCCAATGATGCCGCCCATGAAAGGCACCCTCAGCCTGCAATACAGCCTTAAAAACATGACGCTGGGAACCAGGGTAAGGGCAGCCGCATCTCAAACAAGAATCGGTGAAATTGAAACACCAACAGATGACTACGCCGTGTTCGATCTGAATGCACAATACCGTTTCGACTGGAACGGAACACTTCATACCGTTTCACTTAACGGGCTGAATCTTTTTAATACAGAATATTACAATCACCTCTCAAGAGTGAAAGATATCTTTCCCGAACCCGGGCGCAACATCAGTCTGCTCTATCGGGTCTATTTTTAGACTTTTCTGATTTTCTGCTGAAGCAAAAAGAATCATTCACCAATTTTGTATTTATATCTCTATCTTCGGGAATCCGAAACGGATCATTACCCAGATCCGTTACACGATTTTAGCGATCTGAAAACTATCAGGATTTGACGGAACAACAACCGCCGGTACTAAAAGATAAGAATCTCCACATTATCTTCGGGATTACGCTCAGCGCCGTAATGGGTGTCTCGAGCATCGCCCCGGCCCTTCCTGTAATTGCGCGCGCCCTGGATGTAACGACCGATCAGATTGGCTTGCTCATCACCGTATTTGCGCTTCCCGGCATCCTGCTCACCCCTTTTTTAGGTGTGCTGGCTGACCGTTTTGGCAGAAAACGAATTCTTATTCCCTCTCTTTTTCTGTATGGAATCGCCGGTGTAGCTTGTGCATTTACCACCTCATTTTCAGATCTGCTGTGGCTGAGGTTTTTACAGGGAGCCGGCAGTGCTGCGTTAGGTGCGCTCAACATCACGCTGATCGGTGACTTGTTCCAGGGTAACCGAAGAGCTACAGCTATGGGGTACAATGGAAGTGTGCTCAGTGTGGGGACCGCCGTGTACCCCGCAATTGGTGGTCTGCTGGCTGCGTTTGCCTGGAACTATCCGTTCCTCCTTAGCGGACTTGCTATTCCGGTTGCACTCTATGCGATGATCTACCTCGATCCGGTACCTATCTCAATGAATCTGAATATCGGGGAGTATTTCCAAAAAATAAAAGACCGGATATTTACACGCCAGGTATTGAGTCTCTTTGCCTGTGTCTTCCTTACGTTTACTATTCTTTATGGAGGATACTTAACGTTTTTACCAATCCTGCTGGATGAGGACTTCGGACAGAGCTCTACCGTTATTGGCCTGATGCTCTCCGGATCTTCGCTAATTACCGCAATCACATCATCAAGGCTCGGTTTGTTAACCCGAAGATTCAGTGAGCTTCAACTCATCCTCACAGGATCCATCCTATATCTTCTCATATTTTTGAGCTTTCCGCTTATCAGTAATATCTGGCTTATGGCCATACCAATTGCCGTTTTTGGCGTTGCCCAGGGAATTAATATTCCAAGCCTTCTCAATTTACTGACGGGCCAGGCACCCTCTGAATTCAGAGCCGCTTTTTTGGCCGTTAACTGGGTGGTTATTCGATCAGCACAAACCATCGCCCCGTTTTTGCTTGGTATTGTCTATCTATACGTAGGAATAGACGGAACCTTCTATTTTACAGCCGGTGCTGCGCTGCTGTTCGTGGTGATTGCCTTTTTAGCTTTCCGAAGATGAGAAAAAACCCGGGAGTATCAGTCCCGGGTTTTCTGCTTTAGGTTTCAGCATAGGAGTG
>CAZXYQ010000211.1:0-3759 GCA_964644975.1 uncultured Rhodohalobacter sp. | reverse complement strand
CTTCAGCAAAAAAAGGGTACTTCATCTACCTGGGTGAGCATGTGCAGCGGGGCCACGATTTCGACTTCAATCCTGACGGCACAAAACTATTTATTGATGATCGTAATGCGCAGGCTATACACGAATATCATCTTTCAACACCCTGGGATATCACCACGGCTGAATGGTTCTATATGCTCGACATCAGCGATCAGGAGCAGGAAGTGAGGGGGCTAGAAATGGTAAAAGATGGAAGAGGCATGCTGCTGATGGATACGGTGCGACAAAAGATCCTGCAGTACACTCTTTCAGTACCCTACGATTTGGCAACTTCACAGTATCTGAACGCTTTTGATGTTAGCGGGGAGGCTCAGCAGCCGCGCGGGCTCAGCGTGCACCCGGAACTTAAATACATTTATGTAACCGGCAGGGATCATCAAGAGGTTTATCAGTACACCTTAAACGTCGATTAACTCCAATATACTAACACATAATGGGTCTATTTCCAGGCACAATCAACCAATAACGAGACCAGCCATCAAAAAAAGTTAGTCAATAACCTTTACATCTCCATAGCTAATTACATTTTCGCGCCCGTCGAGGAGTATGATTCGATGGAGACCGCGGGCACTTTCGGCGGTTCCGGTTCGGCCAAACAGAACGGGATCAATTATAATGGATTCCGAAAGATCAAAGCGGGCCGGTCCGTAGACGCTTTTTGGCTGAAAGTTTGTGCCATCCTGCAGAAGAACAATGATCTCTAAAAATGAAATTCCATCAATAAACGGGCTGCTGATGCTAAATGTAATTCGATCTCCGATAGTGACGGGATTCGGTCCGGGCAGAGGATCAATAAAAACCAAACCTGCAAAAAACGGGGCGATTCGCCAGTCATCAGGATCTTCGTTCCCATCCACAATCTGACCTCTTTCGTCGGTTTCGGTAATCCCGTCAGGCAGGGAAAAAGCTTTTCGCTCAAAATCTCGCTGATCATCATTCTGCCCGCATGCGGCAGCAGAAAAGAGAAGAAATATCGCCAAAACAGAGACGTAAACAGCACTCATAAATCGTTCGTCTGTTTTCGATTTGTTTTTCATAAAGAGTGAATCAAATATCAAATTGTTCTGTTTTATTTTTCTGCTGCTATCGAGAAATATTTTCAAAAACTCGCTTTAAAAGTGGGTGTTAAAGATAGTATCTTTAAGATCTGTTGAGATAGTTTAAATACTAACGACGGTTGATACCGGTAATTTTGTGTCTCTGTTTTGAAACACCGGAACAGTTACGACTCAATAAGAAGATAAATTAAAAGAATATATAGATTATGCTGAAGGTTTATGGCATCAAAAACTGTAATAAAGTGCGCGACTCATTAAAGTGGCTCGACGAAAATGAAGTGGACTACACGTTCATCGATTTGAAAAAAGATCCTCTCTCTGAAGGAAAACTCGACGAGTTTGTGCATAAAGTCGGACTGGATGTGCTGATTAACCGTCGGGGAACTACCTGGCGGAATCTCGGATTAAAAGAGCTTGATTTGGATGAAGATCAGCTTTTCGACAAACTTCTCGAAAATCAGACAATGATAAAACGTCCGCTTCTTGAGCTTGACGATGCGGTATTAGTTGGATATGATGAAGATGCCTTTGAATCATTTGTTTAAAAAAATCGCGATTACCGTCGTCTGCCTCTTTATTTTTCAGAATGCAGAACTTTTTGGCCAAGATCCTTTGACGTTCGAACGCAGCGAGCCTCCTACAATAGAGATGCTTTTGGATGTGAGGGAGGTTTTTGAGTATGAGGTCAGGTACGGCTTTTTCACTCTCGGATGGGTGGATGTTGAGCTACTGCCCGACACTACGTATGCCGAAGAGCAGGTCTACCACATTAGAACGCGCATTCGCTCGAATCGGCGAGTTCCTTTTGTGGGCACCCGTATCGTGAATTACGAAACCTTGTTCAGCCATAATGACGACTGGTTTTTCAGTCACCTGTTTTGGCGTGACGATATTCATGATGATGACTACGAAACAGTGAAGGTTCATTTTGATCGGGAGGAAATGGAGGTTCGTTTTTTTGAAAAAGGGGAGCCAACAGATACACTCGGACTTGAAGATCCTGCCAGCGGAGGCGACCTCGTCTTTTTCTACTCACGTCTATTTGCCGGTATTGAAGAGCCGTACGAGTTACCGGTCTATATTGAGGGCGAAAAAAGCTACCTGACTGCATCCAGCAGTTCAGAAACCGAGATGCGAAGCTACGATGCATTTGATGATGATGTGGAGACCTACCTGAGTGAAGGTACAACCGATGCCGATGGCCCGTTTGGGTTTTCCGGTGAGTTTAAATCTTGGTTTCTGACAGATGACCTCAGGGTTCCAGTTGAGGCGCACGTAAAAGTAATTTTTGGTAATGTTAGAGTACGACTGATTTCCTATGAGCGAACGCAATAACGTAACGTTTAAAATTCAGCGGCTTCCTCGTGCCGCAAATCTTCCGCTGCCATCCTACGAAACGGCCGACTCTGCCGGGATGGATCTGCGGGCTGCACTTGAACAGCCGGTTGAACTGAAGCCGGGCCAACGTCTGCTTGTGCCAACCGGCTTAAAGATGGCAATTCCGCGCGGATACGAAATTCAAATCCGTCCGCGTAGTGGAATGGCGTATAAACACGGCATTACCATGCTTAACTCACCCGGTACAATCGATGCAGACTATAGGGGAGAGGTGAAAATGCTGGCCGTTAATCACGGGAATGAGCCGTACACAATCAACCATGGCGACCGGATTGCTCAAATGGTGCTGGCTCCCGTAATACAGGCTAAAATCACAGAAGTGTCTGAACTCGGCAATACTGTACGTGGTAAGGGTGGTTTTGGAAGCACCGGCGCAGATTGATTTTGCGGTCTTGCGAAATTGAATCAACCGGTCAAAAAAAACAGGAGACCGTAAACGTAAACAGCACAAATTTTGTCCTGTTTCATACTTAATACGCTTCACCCCCTCACGCCGAGAGATTGAAAATTACCGCAAAACCATACATTGATCTTGTTGGCAACAACAAAAACTACAGACGTCTGTGGCTTGCGCAGGTTGTGTC
The DNA here is from genome assembly GCA_964644975.1 of uncultured Rhodohalobacter sp. GTDB lineage: Bacteria > Bacteroidota > Rhodothermia > Balneolales > Balneolaceae > SW132. Next base: position 680 of record CAZXYQ010000211.1, on the reverse strand, counting down.
TAACTTCGGAGATTGGTTCGGCCTGCTGGCAATTTATGCTCTGATTCAATCCTACAGCGATTCTGAGCTACTGCTCGGCCTGATAATTGTGGTAAAAACGCTTAGTTTGGCCCTTTTTTCTCCATTTGCGGGCTATATTACCGACCGGATGAACCGCCGAAAACTGATGATCTGGTGCGATATTTTCAGGGCAGTCGTCGTGCTTGGGTTTATTCTGATAGTATCCTTCCATCTGCTTTGGCTTGCCTACCTGCTGATGGCGGTGCAGATGATCTTTTCCGCAATTTTTGAACCGGCTAAAACCTCTTCAATACCAAACGTTACCACTTCTCAGGAGCTGGTGATCGCCAACATACTTTCTGCAGCATCCTGGAGCATTATTTTTACTTCAGGGATGGCCATTGGAGGGTTTGCTACCGCTTGGCTGGGCACAGACGCTGTATTTGTTATTAACTCGCTCACGTACCTGCTTTCGGCCGTTTTCATCTATCGAGCCGTAATACCGCAAACAGAAATGAGCCAAAAGGAGAGGTTTCGGACCCGAAATCCTCTTACCGGTATACGGGAAGGATTTAAATTTTTAAGCGATCATCCCGAAGTGATGCGTCCAACCATGGCCAAAGGGATGTTTACAAGCTGTATTGGCGCGCTGGTCTATCTTTTAATTCTTGTGGCTGAAG
>CAZXYQ010000210.1:0-3783 GCA_964644975.1 uncultured Rhodohalobacter sp. | reverse complement strand
AGACATTGCGGATCTCAGATACATTTATCAATTTATAAAAGCATGAAGCATTAAAATTAATTTGACAAAAAACCATGAACACCAAACAAGAGATCATTAACAAAATCAATCGAATCGATGATCCGGAGTTACTTCTTGAAATCGACCGCTGGATCAGTTCGATTTTGAACTCTTCGGCACCTGAAGAATTTTCAAAAGATGAAATCGATGCCGTACAAGAAGGATATAAAGAGTACAAAGCGGGCAATGTACTATCTCAGGAGAAAGCCAATAAACTTTTTAATCAATGGTTAAAAGAGAAATAAAGTGGACATCAAGGGCTTTATCCGACCGTACAGATATTCTCGAGTATTGGTATGACAGAACCGGTTCTGTTGACTATTCCGTAAAACTCCAGGAACTGTTTACTGCGACAACCCGGCTTTTTTCCAAAATGCCTGATGCCGGAAAGGAATTCGATCAAGCAAGAAATATTCGATTTGTAATAATAAAGTACTACAGAATCTACTACACATATACCGATCAAGACTTTGTTGTACTCAGTATCTGGGATACCCGAAGAAACCAAAAATCATTCAACATCTGACCCAACCCGATGCCCATACCCCAAACCATCATCCGCTTCCCCGAAATTGAACTCCGCACCCGCGATGCACACAAGCTGCGCGGCTATTTCGGTAACCTGTTCCGGGAAAAGTCGGAACTGCTACATAACCACATGGGCAATGGAGAGTTCAGGTATCGATACCCGCAGGTGCAGTACAAAATTGTTGACGGTACTCCCATACTTGTAGGTATTGCCGAGGGAGCCGGCCTGTTAACCGAACTGTTCCTGAAAATCAGGGAGCTGAATATTGACGGTGAGTTATATCCCATACACCAGAAAAATATTGAGGCCCGACAAGTGGAACCGGGTGCATCGGTGGCACCACATGCTTACCGGTTCGAAACACTCTGGATGGGGCTTAATCAAGCTAACCATGCCCGGTATGGCGAGGCCAACCCACTGGAACGCGAAAAACTCCTGGAAAAAATTCTGATCGGCAACTGTCTCTCTTTTCTGAAAGAGATGAATGTATTTGTGGAAACCCGGCTGCAAGCCAGGGCCAGTTTAAAAGAGAAACAAACCATGTTTAAAAACAATAAAATGATCGCTTTCGAAGGTATGTTCGAAATCAACGCGTTGCTGCCCGATTGGATTGGGCTGGGCAAGCAGGTGTCGCGGGGATTTGGAACGATCATGAGTGTTTCATGAAACCCATTTGTTTTGAAGTCTAAACATTTCATTAACATAATGTTCTAAGTTCAAAACAATTTGATAAAAATTCTATGCAGTTATACATCACCACATACGGGTCGTTTCTTCACATTAAAGACGGGATGTTCCAGGTAAAGTTTACCGATGAAGATGGGGAGACCGTAAAGAAAAAAATACCCCCAAAAAAGATTTCAACAATTGTACTGGATAAGGGAACTTCGCTTACTTATGAAGCTGTAAAAACCGCTCTGTCGCACAACATCGACATTGTTTTTGCCGAGGGTGACGGCGCCCCAATTGGCAGGGTATGGCACAGTAAGCTGGGCAGCACCACGAAAATCAGGAAACGACAGCTTGAAGCGAGCCTGACATCCGAAGCTGTTTTTTGGGTAAAGCTGTGGGTGGCCGATAAGGTTAACAATCAGATCAATTTTATTAAAGATCTAAAAAAGCACAGAAAATCAAATGAGTCTGAGATTAATGATGTACTTTTGAAAATGGAGAACGTGGTACGGAAAGTTGAAGCACTGCAAGCTGATTCTATCAGCGACATTGCCGATACTATACGCGGTTATGAAGGAACGGCCGGGCGTTACTATTTCGGACTTCTTTCATCTCTTCTGACCAAAGATTACCAATTCAAAGGCCGAAGTTACAGGCCGGCTGAGGATCCTTTTAATGCTTTTCTGAACTACGGATACGGCATTCTCTACAGCCGGATCGAAAAATGCATTATGATCGCCGGTCTTGATCCGTATGTGGGCTTTCTACATCGCGATGATTACAATCAGACCAGCTTTGTATTCGATTTTATTGAGCCATACCGCCCTTTTGTAGACCTGACGGTTTACCGGTTATTTACCGGTAAGAAAGTAAACCGGGATCACTATCACGAGATTACAAACGGAATTGGGCTGACCAAGGAGGGTAAAAAGTTAATTGTGGAGAATTTTATTCAGCGGTTTGATACTGACAAAATACGATACCGCGGACGAAATCAAACCCGTATGAACGCCATCCAGCAGGATGCGCACACGTTGGCGAACAAATTGATTGAGATTTAACCCGTTAAGGAAAAGCTCAGATCCGCAATGTCTTTCAGAGACATTGCGGATCTTATTTCTAACTAAAAATCAAAACCATGATCTGCTGGGTAATGTACGACATCAAAAACGACCGGGTACGAACCAAAATCGCCAAAACATGTGAACAGGCGGGATTGTACCGTGTACAGTACTCGGTATTTCTCGGAACCATTGAGGCAAATGAAAAAGACACACTACAGGTACAGATTGAAGATTTGATGAACGAAGAAGAAGATTCGGTCTACATCTTTCCAATGAGCAAAGACGAACTGAAGGCTACTGTTCTGCTTGGACAGGCGTTTGATAAAAAGCGAATCACCGATGAGGTAAAATCTCTCTTCATTTAATTGGCTGAAAACCAGAATCGAATAAATTAATTCTGATATGAACCAAACCAGCATTACGCCCTCTGAAATTATTCAGTATCTATTTTGCCCGAGGTTCATCTATTTTGAAAAAGTTCTTTGCATACCGCAGCATGAGGAAAAGTCGTACAAGGCGATGAAAGGCCGCCACTTGCACGAAAATAAGACCAGAATGAACAAAGAGTACCTCCGAAAAAAACTGGGAGTCGTTCAAAAATATCAGGAGCAGTATCTGACCAACAATTTGCTTCGCGGAAAAGTGGATGAAGTATTGTTACTGGAAGACGGAACTGCAGCCCCTCTCGATTATAAATTTGCAAAGTACAAAGACAAGGTTTTCAACACCTACAAAACCCAGCTCGCCTGTTACGCCTGGCTGATAGAAGAAAATTTCAACTTGCCGGTAAATCGCGGTTACCTGGTGTATACCCGAAGTAAAAGTAAAATGGTTGAAGTGGAACTGGATGATGCTTTCAAACAGGATGTGAAGGTGAAAGCGGATGAAATTGTAAAAATCATCGACAGAAACCATTTTCCTAAAGCTACCAGGTATAAAAAACGATGCATGGATTGTACCTACAGAAATATTTGTATACAGTAGAAGTAATTTAAGTGAGTATTCTTTTGCATTTAGGAAAAGCCTGAATACTCTATTGACTTACGTTATCAACTAAGTCTGTTGGGAGTTTAATAAATCCATTATTGGCACGTTTCTGCTTTAATTTGTAGGTTTCGCAATATGCAACAAAAATAACTGCGTTTCCAGACATAGAATTATATTAATCCAGCTCTTTGACATTATGTAAAACATTGCTTGCCAGTTATTTATAATTAAAATAATGTTCGGAAAGCGTGCTATTTTTAGCATATTTCGATTAAATGAAGCTGTATAAATTTACATACCCTGAATTATTCAGACACCTCAAAGTGAGTGATTTCAATTATTTATGTATAAAAAGCTCCTCACATCATTAATCCATCAGAATAAGGATTGAAACATCAGAGCTTCTTCTGTTGCAAGATCAAATGACAACCCTCACATCATTAATCCATCAGAATAAGGATTGAAACCTGT
>CAZXYQ010000209.1:0-3798 GCA_964644975.1 uncultured Rhodohalobacter sp. | reverse complement strand
CCGTGATTGGTTCTGTAAAACGATAGTTGTGCTTCCGGGATATGACCCATGATATTCATTATCACAGTAGACTCCCAAAGAGATCCGAAAACCGGATGCCCCGCAGCTTGATCAAAACCGTTTAATTGAAGCAGAGCAGCAGTTATGCCGGAATCTGACAGATAGACCTTTGGGGTTTTCACAAGTCTTTTTTTTGTATTTCCACTCCAAGGCCTCAGCTGTTTTACCATGAATGTATTTTCAAGTAAATCAACATAATTACGAACAGATGTATGGCTTATGCCAAGAGATTCCCCAAGTTTACTCAGGTTTAGAATCTGTCCGTTCGTATGAGCCAGCATCTGCCATAGTCGTCGCATGGAAAGAGTTGAAAATCCCGATAACTGCAGCAGGTCACGTTCTAAAAATGTTGCTATGAAATCTCTCCTCCACTCATAGGAATCACCATCGCTGTCATGGAATAGTGAAACTGGAAATCCACCTCTGGATATGTAATCTTCAAGCTTAACTTTATCTTCTATTTCACTCCATAAAAAAGGAGTTAGGGTCTTATATGAAATTCTGCCTGCGAGCGACTCAGAACTTTGCCTGATTAATTCCTGAGATGCAGAGCCTAATACGAGAAACCTACCCGGCTTTCTGTTTTCATCAACTAAGCTTCTTATGAGAGGAAACAGATCTGGTTTTCGTTGAATCTCATCCAGACATATCAACTTTTCCTGCTGTGATTCAAAATACCATTCCGGATCTTCGAGTTTTTGCAGATCCGATGGCCGCTCAAGGTCTAAATAGACCATATCTTCAGTTTTGGAGAACAAATTCTTAACCATAGTTGATTTTCCGCACTGCCTGGGGCCAAGTACAGCAGTAACCGGATTTTTTTTGAGTGATTTCCGGACTGATTTTTCTAAAAGACGGGGTATGTAGTCGTTCATTTTGTGTAAATTGAAAATTATAATTTCAATTTACACAAATAATCGATGAACATGTACTTTAAATGCATACTGGGCTTTTCATCTTCTTGAAGATCATTTTATAATCTGGCTTACATGTGTCAGGTTGAGAAGCTTTTTTTATAACCTGTTCATCTCTAAACCACACCCCGTGAGCCTGCTTTCCAACCGGACCATAGTTTCAGGAAACTAAAAATCAGCAGCATTCCGAGAGGGATCGTCCAGATCTGAGTCAGGTCGAAAATAGCGCCGAAAAGGGCCGGGCCCGTTGCGGCCAGGGTGTAGCCGATTGACTGAGAGATACCGGAGAGCTCGTTGGCGGAGTCGGAATCGGCCGTTCGAAGTACGATAAAGAGCAGTGCCATGCCAAAACTGCCGCCCATGCTGAGTCCCAGCAGAGATACAATCACACCGGTGTAGGCCGTGCCGGGTATCATCAGCCAAAGCAGACTAATAATTTCAAGGATGATAAGCACAATAATAGGTATATGCTGATTTCTGAGACGCGATGCCCACGCCGGCATAAAGAAAGTGCCCAAAACCCCCGTTCCCTGGCATAGAGAGAGCAGCCACCCCGCTTCTACAGCTCCAATTCCGCGATCCTGCAGTACTTCGGGAAGCCACGCAATGATGATGTAGAAGGTGAAGGATTGAAAACCCATAAAGAGAGATACGTTCCATGCGAGGCCCGACTGACTCAGCTGTTTTAGTGCATTGCCGAGCGACCTTTTTGCAACAACCTGAAAATTTCTTTTTAGCTGCGGCAACCATATCACCACTGCAATTGATGAGAAAATGGCCCAGAAGCCAAGCGACAAGCGCCATCCAAGGTCGAGGTTTTGGCTTAACGGCACACTGATCCCCGAGGAGAGTGCGGCTCCTATACCGAGCATTCCGGAGTAGATACCGGTAACAAGTCCGGTTTTAGTCGGAAACTGCTTTTTTACTATTCCCGGCAACAATACGTTGCCAAGCGCGATACCGGCCCCGAGTATTATGGTGCCCGTAAAGAGCATGAAGGAACCCGGAATAACCCTCAACATAATACCTGCGGTTAAAATCAGAAGCGCCAGAGACATGGTGCCTTCTGTTCCAAATCGTCTTGTAAGAAGTGGTGTAAAGACAGAAAGCAGGCCAAATGCGAGTACGGGCAGTGTGGTTAGCATTCCGAGGAGGGAATTCGGCAGACCGGTATCAACCCGGATTTCGGATATGAGCGGCCCTACTGCAGAGATGGAGGGGCGAAGATTAAATGCGATAACTGCTATCGCAAGAATAAGTAACGTTTTTCGGTTCTGTTCGGGAGACATTACGTAAAATTAGAAGGACCGTAAAGGTACAAAAGTTGAGTCAGATGTGTTTGATTAAAGGGGATTTTTGAGCTGTGGATTGCATGAAGTTTACACACTCAGTACACGTTAACCTGAGTTCGATTGTTGAATATTAATTATAAAATTCCCCCTTAAAAAAGGGGGGATTGAGGGGGATGTTCATCAGATTGTGGCAAAATTCGATGGACACCCTTCTCCCCGAACGCCTTCGGGGCCCCTTGTTATGGGAGACTACTTCTTAGATAATTCAATAAGATTAATAATCGAACGGAGGTAGTTTCATTCTCTCTTTAATAATGTTCTAATAACCCTGTGAAATGGCCACTCTGTCTCCGGAGTACAATCCCGCTGCCTGAACCGCATTTCCGTAATTTATCGCAACTAAGATGTGATCGTCAGCCGTCGGGAAAGCCACCCACTCGCCTTCAGGTACGTCGCCGTATGAGTCGCCGTAAAAAAGTTCGTACTGATCACCGTTAATTTCCAATATAAAAAAGTCCCCCGGGTAGATTCCGAAGTCGTCCAGTTCGTTCGGGTGAAAGCCAAGAATAGCATTTCCAAAATAGGGATCGGTTTTGGTAACCTCGTTTACGAGCATCTCTTCTTCCACGGCTGTGCCGGTTTCTCGTTCCGGGACGGTTCGTGTGCCATCACTGATGTAGGTAATCTGTCCGGTGTCAATCCATCTGTTCAGTTCCACAAAAGCATTCAATCTTTCCACTGAGTTAACGTTTACGTGACCGGGTCGGAGCAGCGGCCGCAGTGCGGGCTGAAAGTCACTGTCTTCAGAAACAGCGGCATAGGCAATCGGCTCGTCCAACTCGGTGAGATTGCTCATTAAAATAGCGGGAATTTTAGGAACGCCTTCTAGGTAGGAGTCGGCCGTTTCGTCGTGAAGGTTTACAAAAGCCCCTTTGGCGATAACTCCATCCGCAAGATCTGGCGAAATTTCGGCAATCCGAAGCAGAAGCGATCCTGCCGTAGACTCTCCCTCCATCAGTACTCTGCCGATTGGGCCAACTTCATCGTTGATCCACCCTGAGAGCTCAATCAAAGCCCGCATATGCGCCTCGTTATCCACTCCGTTTTCATAAAATGCGGTGCGTGCAATGGCCCATCCCGTATCGATCAGTTCACGGTAGAACAGGTTGTCCATGTCCAGATCTGCCTCGTGGGGAGCATCGGCCGGCCGCCAGCCGTGCACGTGAAAGAAGACGTTTCCATCCGGCCAGCTATCAGGAACCGCAACTTTGTAGGGAGCACCGTTAAGCTCTCCTTCGTGGAGGGTGTATGCGGCTTCATCCGCGGATTGGGCAGTTGTTGCTTTTGTGGAGAACAAAAACATGACAGAGACGGCGAGCAAGAAACTGAGTGTTTGTAGTGATTGATGGCGCATATGAAGTGGGTTTAATGCTTTGTCGGATCAATCAAAGCAGTTCCGAAAGAGTTACGGGTTAGGTTTTTGCATCTTTTCGATGTTGTTAATCAGATGGTGCAGGTGTGATTCAATCGTG
>CAZXYQ010000208.1:0-3823 GCA_964644975.1 uncultured Rhodohalobacter sp. | reverse complement strand
GAAGTTTAATCAACATTACGTATGGAAGCAACTTTTCTAAGATTGTTTACAACCAAAGGTGTTGCCCGCCCATTCCGGCATCAGATAATATTAAAAAAGCCCTGCATTAGCTCCGGAGCTTTGAATTGGAAAAACCAACTGTTCCCCGGCACTAATTCTTCTTAAAAAGATGAACATCTCGTTGCGGAAATGGAATGCTTACGCCGTTATTATCAAATTTCTCTTTCACACTTTTTGTAATGTGATATCGCAGCGGCCACGCATTTTTTGTTTCCGTCCACGGGCGTACCCTGATCACCACAGAACTGTCTCCCAGAGCTGAGACCGCAACCAGCGGCTCCGGTTCAGCCAAAATCCGTTCATCCTCACTGAGAACTTCTTTGATAAGTGATATTGCCTTATCCATGTCATCACTGTAAGAAATACCAAACTCCATGTCCACCCGGCGGGTTTTAAACTTCGACAAGTTTTGAATTTCGCTCCCCCACACGCGCGAATTAGGCATCACAATTCCGATATTATCAAAAGAGTGCATGTCGGTTGTAAAGAGCCCAATCTCATCAATCACTCCAAAGGTTCCGCCAATGTTCACTGCATCGCCAATTGTAAACGGCCTCAAAATAAGGAGCATCATCCCTGAGGCTACGTTGCTGAGGGTGCCCTGCAGCGCAAGCCCCACCGCCAGACCGGCCGCGCCAAGCACAGCAATTATACTTGCTGTTTGTACGCCGAACTGTCCCAAAACAAGTAGAATAGTGAGAATCATCACCACTATTTTTACTGTTTTGCCAAATATTGGAGCAAGTGTATCGTCGAATTTACCTGATTTTTCAGCCCCTTTTTTAACTTTTTTTGAAGACCATCCTGCGAAAATATACCCAATGATGAGTATCACAACAGCACCAATAAGGTTCAGCCCATGGGTAATGATGAGAGACGTTAGCTCTTCTGAGTTTCCGGTTAACTCGTATAGTGCATCCATTTAGACTTTAATATTTATTATAAAAGGTGATTTCATTACCAGGATCTTTGGGTCAGATTAGATAAAAAGTCCTCCTCGTCCTGCAGGAATCCCACGGGCAATTGGAGAGACTTTTTTCGTGTAATTTAGAAATTAGTGGTCTGACTGAGGTTATCAGCATATCGATTATCCGGGCTTCAATAGAAGATTCCCGATCATTAGCCATTTCCAAAAACCATACTAACTTCCCAGGTAATACATTTTAGCCTTGGTTGTGAATATGTACATCGCGCTGAGGGAATGGGATCGACAATCCTTCTTTCTCAAACGTTTTATAAACTTCTTCATTCATTCTGAAATGTACGGGCCAGAAATCGCCGGCATTTACCCATACGCGCACCGTAATATCCACCGAGCTGTCACCCAGCTCTTTCAGTGCTAAAAACGGCTGAGGATCATCCAATATGCGATCATCCTCTGAAAGCAGCCGCTTGATCACATCATACGCTTTATCGATATCATCGCCGTAGCCAATACCAAATGTCCAGTCCACACGCCGCTTCTCCTCCACTGAAAAGTTTGTCATCGACCCGTTTGCAAGAGATCCGTTAGGAATTAAAATCGTTTTATTATCCGGTGTTTTCAGAACTGTGGCAAAAATCTGAATTTCTCTTACCGTACCCATATGCCCCTGTGCCTCAATAAACTGCCCCACTTTAAAGGGTTTGAATAGAAGAATAATGACGCCTCCCGCAAAATTTTGAAGCGCGCCCGACAGTGCCAGGCCAACGGCAAGACCGGCAGCACCAAGAATAGCAATAAACGAGGTCATTTCAACACCCAGCATTCCAAGTGCTGTAATGTATACCATGACTTTTAAAAGAACAGATACAATGCTTACGAGAAACGATTTCAAGGTCTCTTCTGTGTCCCCTTTATCAAGCCCTTTACGAACACCCTGAACAACAAATTTCACGATCCATAAACCGACGACCAGTGTTAAAATTGCCCAAACCAAATTGGGTCCGTACGTAGATACAATGTGCGAAAAGTCTATACTTTGAATTGCTTCCATATTTTAACTAAGTAATTAATAGTTTTGATTTGAAATCATATCATTGAATGTTATTCAGACTAAAAACATTCATATAATACTATATCTGACAAGCGCATCTTCACTAACCGCAGTAGATTACGCCAATGTGATCTATTTTAATGTCAAATACAAGATCAGTATTATTTTTTATCTGAAGCAGTCTATCACCAGTCAGGCATAATTTCATATATCAGATAAATTTTAAAAATAGAAAGTCCGGTTTTTATTCGTACAAACTAATCCCTTCTGCTGATCTCTCCAATATTCCATACCTTTCACTCTTTTATACTGCCCATTTAACCAGATCTGAGATCGCTTGGGAATTGTTTTAAAACAGAGTCTAACTAACGCCATCATCACCTACACGGGGATTGCTCTCGGATTTGTGCTGACTGTACTTCTTTACCCACATATTCTGAGCCCGGATCAGTATGGGCTCACGCGTGTTCTCATCTCCGCCTCTTTTATCAGCTCTCAATTTGCACATCTCGGTGTGCGAAACTCTATTATTAAATATTTTCCTTTTTTCCGTAATGTAAGCGGCAAACAGCACGGCATGCTTTTTTGGGTCTTTCTGATCCCCATGGTCGGCTTTCTTCTTTTTGGTCTGCTTTTCTGGATCTTTCAGGATCTTCTGGTTGACTACTACATAGATGAATCACCGCTTTTTGTAGAATACTACCTCTGGATTCTGCCAATCACCTTCTTCCTTCTCTATTTTGAAGTTCTCAACAGCTATCTCCGCTCCCTTCGAGATTCAATATCCGGTTCACTTGTAAATGAAGTGCTGCAGCGGATCTTTATCATTCTGTTTCTCACTTTTTACTTTTTAGGCGTAATCGATTTTCCCGCCTTCATTCTACTCTTTGCTATCAGCTATGCAGCGCAGCCCGCCATTTTGATCACGCAGATCTACAGAATGGGAGAACTTCGTCTTGCACCAAATTTTTCTGTTCTTCGAAAACCGGTCATTCGCGGAATTTCAACCTACGGCATTTACTCTCTGCTTGGCGGGCTCACAACAATCCTGGTCTGGAACGTCGATATCATCATGCTTGGATCGATGGCGGGACTGGCCGAGACGGCTATCTACGCCATCGCTTTTTACGTGGCTTCGGTTATTACCGTTCCTCAGCGATCTATTGAAAAAATTGCAGCTCCGCTCGTTGCAGACTACATCGAGAATAACGAATGGAAACGTGTGGACGAAATATACAAGAAAACATCGCTGAACCAGGCATTGACCGGAATCCTCGTGTTTGGGCTGATCTGGCTCAACGTAGATCTTTTGTTCTGGATTCTTCCCGACGAGTATGCAGCGGGAATCTGGGTTGTTTTGATAATTGGAATCGGTAAGATGATTGATCTGATCGCCGGCCTGAACGGCACCATACTGGTCAATTCGAAGCACTATCGGGTTGCCTTCTATACAAATCTCTTTCTCGCTGTGATCACTATTGCGGCCAACTACGTTTTAATACCCCGGTATGGCATTAACGGGGCCGCACTTGCCACCACTTTCTCCATCTTATTTTATAACGGGGTAAAATATGCTTATGTCTGGTGGAAACTGAAAACCCAACCGCTAACGGTCAAAACCGGACTTGTGCTGTTGCTGGGAACCGCAGCCATTCTGCTTCCGGCTTGGGGTATCCGTTTTGAGCTGATGGTTCCTGAACTGATCGTAAAAAGCACTCTATTTCTCCTGATTTTTCTGGTTCCGGTTCTCTATTTTGAGATGTCGAAAGATTTCAACACCATGGTTA
>CAZXYQ010000207.1:0-3862 GCA_964644975.1 uncultured Rhodohalobacter sp. | reverse complement strand
GGGACAAAGATTATTCACAATGGTATCTTGATGTTGTTAAAGAGGCAAAACTGGCGGATCACTCGCAGGTGCGCGGATGTATGGTTATCAGGCCGCACGGATTTGCACTGTGGGAAAATATGAAGGGAGCCCTCGACCAGATGTTCAAAGATACCGGTCACGAAAACGCCTATTTTCCGCTTTTTATTCCAAAATCATTCCTCTCTAAAGAAGCGCAGCACGTAGAAGGATTTGCCAAAGAGTGCGCGGTTGTCACGCACAGCCGGCTCAAGAGCGTTGATGGCGGCGTTGAGGTGGATCCGGACTCCAAACTGGAAGAGGAACTTATTGTAAGGCCAACTTCTGAAACCATCATCTGGGACTCGTACCGAAACTGGATTCAGTCTTATCGCGACCTGCCGATTTTGATCAACCAGTGGGCCAATGTGGTTCGCTGGGAGATGCGCACCCGACTGTTTCTGAGAACAATGGAGTTTCTCTGGCAGGAGGGGCACACCGCGCACGCCACCAAGGAGGAGGCCGTGGAAGAGACCGAACGGATGCTCGAGGTGTACAGAACGTTTGCCGAGGAGTTTATGGCGATGCCCGTTATCACCGGTAAAAAAACGGAAACAGAGCGTTTCGCCGGAGCTGAAGAGACCTACTGTATTGAGGCGATGATGCAGGACGGTAAAGCCCTTCAGGCCGGAACGTCGCATTTTCTGGGACAAAATTTTGCAAAAGCTTTTGATGTGAAATTCCAGAACCAGGATGGGGAACACGACTACGTGTGGGCAACCAGCTGGGGCGTATCCACAAGGCTGGTCGGCGGCCTAATTATGACCCATTCCGATGATAACGGATTGGTTCTGCCTCCAAAACTGGCTCCCTATCAGGTAGTGGTTGTTCCTATTTTTCGGAATGATGAGCAGAAAGCGGCCGTGCTCGATTATATTCAGCCGGTTATAGACCAACTGAAGAGCAGGAGCATTACCGTAAAACTTGATGACCGCGAAAATTATAACCCCGGCTATAAGTTTGCTGAGCACGAAGCGCAGGGTGTTCCGCTCAGAATTGCCGTAGGCTCACGGGATATTGAGAACAACAACGTAGAGCTTGCCCGCCGCGATACACTCGAGAAAAACCTCGTTCCAAAAGAGGGGATTGAAGACCACATTGAGCAGCTCCTTGAGCAAATTCAAACCGACCTGTTCAACTCTGCTAAAAAACGAGTCGAAAGCAGAACCCGAACTGTCGGTTCTTACGAAGAGTTTCAGAAAGAGATCGAAAAAGGCGGGTTTATCTACGCTCATTGGGACGGAACACCGGAAACGGAAGAAAAAATCAAACAGGATACGAAAGCAACAATTCGTTGTATCCCCCTTAAGCCCGATAATGAAACTGGGAAATGTATCGTTACAGGCAAACCTTCAGAACGCAAAGTTCTCTTTGCACGGGCTTACTAACCAGGAACTCCAAAAATGAGTTTACAGACTCCTGATAATCGAAAATTAAGACTCTGCACCCGGAAAGAGAGCCGTGAGATCGACGAAGTTACGATCCGTGACTACGGTATGGATGGGGCGGTTCTGATGGAGATCGCCGGTCTGAAAGCTTCTGAAATTATTAAGGAGCTGACGGGAGACGACAGCCGCGGTGTGTACTTCTGCGGCAAAGGGAACAATGCGGGTGATGCATTCGTGATTGCACGTTACCTTGCCGATCTCCCACACCATCAAACCACCATCGTTCTTGCAGCCGGCAGCAGCCGGTTCTCCGATAATGCGCAGACAAATTTCAACCTGCTGAAAAAACTGGCAAAAGAGAGCCCCCGAATTAAAATTGTGGATGAAGCAAGCCCAGATCTGATCAGCCAGGCAGACTATATAATAGATGGTATGATCGGTACGGGGCTTAATTCTGATCTCAGAGATCCGCTGCTCTCAAGCTCTGAGCAAATTAACCGCTCGTCGGCTACCATTTTTGCCCTCGATATCCCCACCGGCCTGGATTGCGATTCCGGAGAAATTTTAGGCAGCTGCGTGAAAGCGGATCACACCATAACATTTGGCACTAATAAAATCGGTTTTTATATGGGTTCCGGTCCCGATGTAACCGGCCAGATCCACTTTGTGGAACTCCCGTTTCCTGAACATCTGCGCACCCATTCAGCAACACTCATTGAACCGATACTAGAGGCAGAATGTAGTTCAGAGACCAACCCGGCCGCTCATAAATACGATAGAGGCACCGTTCATATTATTGCCGGATCGGCTGGAATGACAGGAGCGGCTATCATGTCTGCGAAAAGCGCCTGGAACGCCGGGGCCGGAGCTGTATTTCTATACGCCCCTAAAGGCATCCTGCAGGTATATGAACAAACCCTGCCCCAAATTATTAAAGTCCCGCTGGGTGCAGACAGTGATGATCACTACAACATTTCACATGCTGAGTCAGTGATCAATAATATGAAAGCTAAACCGGGACCTGTACTTTTAGGGCCCGGCGTCGGCAGATCGCCTGAAACAACTGTCTTTATTGAACGGGTTATCAAATCTGCAGAGGGACCGATAATTATTGATGCAGACGGATTGTTTGACTGGGATAACATCCTCAACGCTATTTCCGGCACTCCAGACTGGATCATTACACCACATATCGGTGAACTTAAAAAGTCGGTAGGACTGGAGTTTACAACTGATTATGAACGTATGAAAGCCTCTGAAAAACTATCAAAACAGAGCGGATGTATCCTGCTTTCAAAAGGGTATCCCACAATGGTATGCACACCGGATAACGGAACATACCTTACGGGATATGACACCAGGATATTTTCGAAAGCAGGATTTGGTGATGTGCTTGCAGGAACAATTGCCGGTAAACTGGCTGTAAGTAGTAACAAAACAGAATCTGTGATACGCTCTCTGCTAGATAATTTTGAGTCCGTACAACATACCGCATACCCGGAACCACGACATATTTATGATAGGTAAATCAGTTTCATTTCTTGCCGGCCATAAAATATTAGTTTACACGCTGTTTGTGCTCATAACGGTGGCTACGTTAATGCTGACACTGCTCCCACCCCGTCACATTTCGGATAGTGCTCTGTTTCAGTATGATAAACTCGGCCACTTTTTAATGTTCTTTGGCTGGACATTCATGCTCGGTTTTTCTCTGATGATCAGGAAAAGGAAACTCGCACCGCTTCTCGGAATATTTCTGACAGGCACCCTCTTTGGCATCTCTATTGAGATTATTCAGGAGCTGATGCCCTTTGGAAGAACCGCCAGTTTTTGGGATGCAGTAGCAGATGCCGCCGGCAGTTTTACGGCTGTAATTCTACTTTGGGCTATTCAATCACGATATGAGGCCTACCTGAAGCCAATATTATCAAAAAATACTATCGAACGAAGGAACACGTTGGATAGTTAGCAGTAAAAAATGTATAATGTACGCGAGCATTAATTCTTACAGTTGAATCTTATGATAGAAAGAAAAAAACCAGAAGCTGATTTAACCAAATATTATACCGTATTTCTCCAACTTGGTCTTATACTAACTCTTGCCGTATTTATTGTTGCAGTGAAAGTTGATATTACAAGTTTTGCTCCAGATGAGTATGTGCTGGACGAGCAGGAAATTGTTGAGATGGAAGAGATCATTCAAACCAGGCAGATTGAGACCCCTCCGCCACCACCCCGCCCGCCAGTCCCTGTAGAAGTTCCAAATGACGAAATTATTGATGATGTGGATATTGACATCTCAGCCGACTGGGATCTCGACGACCGGCTTGAAATGCCGCCACCACAGCAGGAAGAGGAAGAACCTGAAGAAGATTTCTTTGTTGTAGTAGAAGAGATGCCTGAACTTATTGGCGGAC
>CAZXYQ010000206.1:0-3865 GCA_964644975.1 uncultured Rhodohalobacter sp. | reverse complement strand
CGCAACAATTCCAGGGAGTCAATGAAAAACCAAATTCTTTTTCTTTCAAAAGTGGGTCAGTAGCCTAATACCTTCTGAAGCAGATCTCAGACGAGGCCTGGTTTCCAACCCGAATCCTAATCCTATTCCCACTCCCTGCGTTTCTTTGCGACCCTGCGGTGAAACTCACAAAAACTTACTCGCCAGATTCGCCAGCTCCGACCGCTCCCCTTTTTCGAGGTTGATGTGGGCGTAGATTTTGTTGTTATTCAGCCTGTCAACCAAATAGGAAAGCCCGTTGCTCTGGGCATCGAGATAGGGCGTATCGAACTGAAAGATATCGCCCGTAAAGATAATCTTCGTATTCTCACCTGCACGGGTGATGATCGTTTTGATCTCGTGCGGGGTCAGGTTTTGCGCCTCATCTACAATAAAAATAACGTTGCTGAGACTTCGCCCGCGGATGTAGGCCAGAGGCACGATTGAGAGCTTTTCGGCCTGCACCATCTCATCCAGTTTCTGGTACGCCTTGCTCGACTCTTTATACTGGTTTTTGATAATGTTCAGGTTATCCCAAAGCGGCTGCATGTAGGGATCAATCTTGGACTGTGCATCACCGGGAAGAAACCCGATATCGCGGTTACTCAGTGGCACAATAGGTCGTGCCAGGAAGATCTGACGGTAGAGACTGCGCTGCTCCAGCGCTCCGGCCAGGGCGAGTAATGTTTTTCCTGTACCCGCCGCACCGGTCACCGACACCAGCTGAATTTCAGAGTTCATAATCGCATGCAGCGCAAACGTCTGCTCAGCATTTCGGGGTGATATTCCGTAGGCGTTCACGCGGTTCACCAGTTCAACCTTCTCAGAATCGGAGTTGTAATGTCCAAGAGCGGAGCTTGAGTGATTTTTCAGAATATAGAAATGGTTGCTGACGGGCTCTGACGACTCTAATTTTTTCGGATCCACGCTGCCATCTTTATAAAGCGCATTAATCAGGCTGTTGTCGTTCAGCTCAAGATCGGTTTTCCCGCGATAGAGGTGATCAATATCTTTGATCCGAATCGTTTCATAATCCTCGGCATCCAGGCTCAGCGCCCTTGCCTTTAATCTCAGGTTGATATCTTTCGATACCAGCACAACTTTTTTACTCTTTTCCAATTCCCGGAGCTTCAGTGCGGAGTTCAGAATTCGGTGATCATTTTTCACAGAACCAAATACCCGGTTTGCGTTCACCGTGCTGTCTTCATCATTCACCACGCGGATCTTACCATGAGTTTTTCCGTTCAGCGGAATCCACTTCTTCATCATATTGGCATCTGATATTTTATCCAGGTAGCGGATAAACTCCCGTGCGTGCAGATTTGTGACGGAATTCCCTTTCTTAAAAGAGTCCAGCTCTTCCAGTACGGTAATCGGAATTGCTATATCATGCTTTTCGAAATTTTTGACGGCGTTGGAATCGTAGAGAAGAACAGAGGTGTCGAGGACGAAAATCTTGTTCGCTTTCTTAGTCTTTGGCATACGGATATCCACGTTAATTGCTGAATATGTGAAAGAGAAGGGAATCGGTAATAGATCATAATTAACTATACCTAAACCACAGCATATAGTCAATTTTTTAAGTGAAAGATCACAGTAGTTTAATATTCGGCGGACTACTAATATGACAACTTTCAAGGGATCTATGCATGAAAGGAAAATGAGCAGACGAAAGGAGATTTCGCTTCCACATGCAAAATCTCAATTCACTTGCTGAACTGGTACAGCCCGATTCCCAAAGCAATGGCTGCATTCAGACTTTCTACGGTTTGATGATTACCCGCAATTCGTACGGACGGCCGGTGTGCTTTGAATAAATAATCCGCAATTCCGTTTCCCTCATTCCCAATCACAAGAATTGATTTTTCAGACGGAGTGATATCCTCCAGATTCACCGCTTTGTCTGATCCATCCATCAAATAAGTACGCCAGCCATTCGTTTCAAAATCGGTCAGCAGTTGATCCGAATTCCCTTTCATGTAGGGCAGCGCACCTGTAGCCCCTGCCGTGCTTCGTACAACTTTGGGATGAAAGGGGTCGGCCGTGCCCTCGCCAAAGAGAATCCCCGTAGCTCCAAACCAGGAGGAAGTTCGAATCATAGTTCCCACATTACCCGGATCCTGAACAGCGTCCAATGCAACAATCAGCCCCGGTTTCGACTGCAATTTCGCAGGATCAGCCTGTTCGGGAATTTGGCATACCGCCAGCACACCCTGCGGAGTCTCTGTATCGGATATTGCCTGAAAATCATCTTTCGTAACGCTCACTACCTCATAATCACCCCGGAAAAGTTCGAGAATGGGTTCGTATCCCTCATCAAAAATGACGGACTCAACCTCCAGAAATCCTCCCTGTAAAACCTGCTCCACACACCGCTCTCCTTCAGCGATAAAAAAGCCCTCTTTCTTACGGTATTTCGTCTTTAGCAGCTTTTTCCACAACTTCACCTGACTGTTTGATGCCTGTTTAATCTGCATAAATCTTTGCCTTTACTGGGATTGGGTTTCATCTCTGCAGCCTCTATATTTCAGGAAACCGCAAACAACACGCATGGAAAGTATGAAAGATTTTTTGAGAACGCTTGGGATTGAAGAGAATAATAGTGGAACATCCACAGGGCAGGAGTTTCTGACCGACTCTGCCGCATCAGAAATCACCAGTTACACGCCTGCAGACGGCTCTGAAATTGCATCCGTCTCGGTTACAACCCGCGAACAGTACGATGATGTTGTCTCTCAGTCGGAAGAGGCATTTAAAACCTGGCGCTTGACGCCTGCTCCTCAGCGCGGGGAAATCGTCAGGCAGATTGGAAATAAGCTTCGGGAATATAAAGAACCTCTTGGCAAGCTGGTCTCTTACGAGATGGGCAAAATTTACCAGGAAGGCCTGGGTGAGGTTCAGGAGATGATCGACATCTGCGACTTTGCCGTTGGGCAATCGCGAATGCTCTATGGATTTACCATGCACTCCGAACGCCCTCAGCACAGAATGTATGAGCAGTACCATCCGCTGGGGCCGGTGGGCATTATTTCGGCGTTCAACTTTCCGGTGGCGGTCTACAGCTGGAACGCCATGCTTGCAGCCGTTTGCGGCGATACCGTCATTTGGAAAGGATCAGAAAAAACTCCTCTCTGCGGTGTAGCCGTTCAGAATATTGTCGCAGAACTGCTGAAGGAGAACGATCTGCCTGAAGGAATTTTCAACCTCATTACCGGAGGGCGCGAAGTGGGTGAATGGTTGACTGAAGACGAACGAATTCCATTGATCTCAGCAACCGGATCTATTCCCATGGGTAAACAAGTAGCGCAAACCGTTGGAGCCAGACTCGGAAAAACAATCCTCGAACTGGGCGGGAACAACGCTATCATAATCAGTAAAGATGCAGATCTGGAGATGACCATCCGCGCCGTAGTATTTGGCGCCGTGGGAACCGCCGGGCAGCGCTGTACAAGTACACGAAGACTCATCGTTCACGACTCCGTTTATGATGAACTTAAAGATCGTCTCATAGATATCTATAAGAGCATTAATATCGGTGATCCGCTCGATCCAGATACGCTAGTCGGCCCGCTGATTGACAAAGATGCGGTAAATATGATGCAGAACGCCCTGAAGCAGGTTGAAAAGGAGGGCGGCTCAATTGTATGTGGAGGCGATGTACTTGAAAATCTAGAAGGCCACTACGTGAAACCGGCAATCTGCGAGGTGGAAAACCACTACGAAATTGTGCAGAACGAAACGTTCGCCCCGATTTTATACATGATCAAATATAGCGAACTGGAGGAAGCGATTAGCTATCACAACGGCGTGCGGCAGGGACTCAGCTCTTCTATGTTTACGCTGAATA
>CAZXYQ010000205.1:0-3882 GCA_964644975.1 uncultured Rhodohalobacter sp. | reverse complement strand
GATCTGCTACAAACACTGTTAGACCAGATACTCCGAGCGATTTTTTTGATCTCACCTTTTTTACTGATCGAGGCGGAAAGGTTCTTATCTCCAGCCCGGAAATCCCGGTTGTTTCTATTCCGCCCGAATATTTTGTTGAGACCGATAAACTGGGTGTGATTCAAGAAGAGATTGCCATATCAACAAAGAATTCAATAGCTGATTCAATCTACGCGCTCTCATTTATACTTCGGGTTTTTGTTGTAGATTTAATGCCGGGTTATATGATTCAACAGTCCACTTTTCACCACGAAGGTGTAATCTGACAATAAGCTGTTCAGGATCGATCACCAGCGACATTACTGCAGCAATCAGACAAGGATGATGAATTACAGAGATACCAACAGGTGCTGTTTAACCAGATGGATTACCAGTGAAGGCAATGGAAGTAAAACCGATCTGATCTCCTCCATCAGGAAAAAACGTACCTTGTAACTCTTAACAACCAGAAAGGAGTCGACTTTTTAAATAAAAAATTTGGTAAATCGATCAAACTCACAATTCTGAACCTGTCTGCACCTGAACTTCCCCGGGAGTTCCTCTCACCCAATTTCCAGGATATGAGCGAAGAGACAGGCTTTCTGCTGCTGAATATTGATTACGCGCTTCATTCACCCAAAAATACCGATCTGCTCACAATGTTTATGCTGAAGTGCGAACAGCAGAACGTACGGCTCATACTTGCAGGGTCTAAATCAGTAAGAGAGCTCCGTAATCTGAAGCCGAACATTGAGGATGACGGATTTAAAAATCGTGTGATGAGATGGCTGGAAGCGGTGAACCGTTTTAGCACCATTACACTACCGGTTTACTACGGGGTAAACAGAGTGCTCCTTACGGCGGAATGCTCAGAAAACGAGTATCTGAATATTTTAAACAATGAAATTGAATACGGACCTCATCAGGAAGAACTCTCCCTCATGCTGAGCCGGGAATTATCTGAAACATAAAATGAGCCTTTTACATTGAAAGATTTTGAGATCTTTCTGCTGGCGATTCAGCGCCACAATAAAGCCTTTTTTCAAAATTTGTGGGATAAGCTTTCATTTCGGGAAAAACAGATGGTCTATAACTACTCCAACGATGGCTTTGTGAATTACAGAAATTTTGATGTGCTCACAGAACTTTTAGTTAAAGGAATATTCAAGATGGACTACCGGAATGAAGAGATCGGGTTGTTCAACAGAAGTATCAATAATTTCGCCTCTTCTGCAGCCATCAGTCATTTACTTAAGCTTTTTAAGCTCGATAGAAAAGAGAACGGGAATGTTACTCATCTCAGAAATGCAATTCTAACATTTATCTTCCTCTCGATTTTGGGCCTGAACCTGGTAGCACCGAAGATCCTGGACAGCTATATAGGTGCTATAAGCGGCCGCCTTGCATTTTGAGTACCCTTGCTTCACTCTTAAATAGAGTCACTTTAAAAGTCCCCATTCTAAAAGAAGGTCCGTAACAGAAAATTTTCATCATCAGAATTCCAGGTTTTCTCAAAAAAATAGTCCGTAAATACCGTATTATTGGCTCTATGGAAAAAACCGGCAAAGTCATACAGTCAACAGGTAAGTGGTATAAAGTATCTTCAGAAGGCGAGATTTTCGATTGCCGTATCCCCGGTAAATTTCGGCTCGTGGAGTCATCTGTTACCAACCCGGTGGCTGTGGGCGATAACGTTGATTTTACCGTTGCCGACGACGGGCGGGGCATGATTGATACAATCCACGATAGAAAAAACTATGTGCCGCGCAAATCTACCCGAAGTAATGTAGATGAGCAGATTCTCGTAGCCAATATCGATCGGGCATGGGTTGTTCAATCTATTCGTCAGCCCGTAGTAAAGCGGGGTTTTATTGATCGTTTTTTGGTGGCTTGCGAAGCGTATGAAATTCCATCCGGAATCATCATCAACAAAGTTGATTTGGCCCGACCCAAAGACCGTAATGAACTCGCGGCAATCACGGTTACGTATAAGGAGATTGGTTATCCTGTACTGCAAACGTCCATTGAGGATGAAGAGTCCATTGCTGAGCTCCGGAATCAGCTTGAAGGAAATACATCCGTTTTCATCGGTCATTCGGGCGTCGGAAAAACAAGTTTAATTAACGCCTTAGACCCCTCTTTAGATCTCGCTGTGGGAGATATATCCTCCTATTCAGAAAAAGGGAAACACACCACCACATATGCCCGGCTGCTCACTGTAAGTGAAGATAGTTTTTTGGTGGATACGCCCGGCATTAAAGAGTTCGGCCTGGTGAATATTGAACCCTATGAACTGTCTATTTACTTTCCGGAAATGCACGAACCACGCCTACACTGCAGGTTCAATAACTGCACGCACAGTCATGAGCCAAAGTGTGGTGTTATCGACGCGTTTGAACGAGGCGATATTGATGCCGGGAGATATGAATCGTATTTAAATATGCTTGACGACCTTGAGAGATGAAATTGTCAGTCGGTTATCCTTTACTATTTTTGGCAATAACCGATAAATGAAGAGAATCCAAACTATAGATAAAACCCGATGAAAAATTTTATAAAAATCATACTTGCACTCACCTTCTCATTGCTGGCTTTTACGCCCGTAAAGGCGCAGGTAAATGACGTGGGTGAACTGCTGCGCGGGGGGATTTTGGATTCAAACCTTCTGCTCGAAAATTATCTCAAGCCATACACAAACGGATTTGGAGCCGATATGAATACGGGGTGGAACAATTCAGCCCGTCCTTACCGAACTCTCGGTTTTGATATAAAATTAAGCGCGGCAATGGCATTTGTGCCCGCGCGGGATGAATTTTTCGATGTTGCTATGCTAGAGCCACAATTTCAAGAGCTTGAACTCTTTAGTACCTCCGGCATTACTCCCACCATCGCCGGCGATAACGTTACCGGCGCCCGTTTAGGTAAAATGTACCAAAATCCGATTACCCAACAGCAGGAAGAACTATTTTCATTTAACCTTCCAACTGGAACCGGGTTTCCATTTGTGCCGGCTCCGATGATTCAGGGAACAGTTGGACTCATTTCCGATACCGATATCTCCCTGAGGCTTATCCCTACCATTACGGCCGCAAACGTAGACGGGCAGGTAAGCCTGTACGGTTTTGGCGTAAAGCACGGTCTAAACCAGTGGATTCCAGGAGGTACTGTCCTTCCAGTGGATATATCCGTTCAGTTTGGCTATACCCGCTTTAATTTTGATATTAAGACGAATGTGCAGCCCGAAAGCGGAGCCGATATCCGTAACGATTTTGCCGTAAGTGAATGGGATGATCAACAGTTTGAGCTGCAGTCATCAGGATATACCGCAAACCTGCTGGTTGGCAGAAACCTTCCGATCATTAGTTTCTTTGCAGGCGTAGGTTATCAATCCTCAACAACGGATATTACCACTAAAGGATCGTATCCCGTTACGGTTCCTAACGAGAATTACAATTCGGTCTCAAGTCCGCAGCCAAAAGCGATTGAGAGAATTGTTGATCCATTTAGCCTCTCAAGGAGCGGTGACAACTCTATCCATGCCCTGGCAGGCTTTAGAGTTCGCCTCGGTTTTATAGCTCTCTCAGGATCCTACACCATTTCCAACTATCCGGTTGCGAATGTGGGTATCGGCATCAGTATGAGATAGGTTTTTTTAATTTCTCTTAAATGAGTCAAAGAGTGTACCCTATTTGCTCTGGACATCCAGTTTGAGAAGGGGCACTTTTTATGATCAAAATTAAGGATAAAACTCATGTTGATTTATAAATCCAAGTGAGATTAAACTTGAGTTCGATTGTTAAATCATGAGCCTAAAAGTCCCCCTTAATAAAGGGGAATTGAGGGGGATGTTCTTCAGATCCATGG
>CAZXYQ010000204.1:0-3942 GCA_964644975.1 uncultured Rhodohalobacter sp. | reverse complement strand
ATTACACACATACATAAAATTCAATTTCCGGCCCGTTGGGAGAAATACTCAGCGGCCTTTTTTTTTGGTATGGAGAGAGTTTGACCGGAGTTGCTTACTGCATTATTTCCATAGGAGAGGCTGCTGGTTGTTAATCATAAGTGATTGAAATAAACTGCGACAATAACTCTGGCAAAGAGCTTGATGCGGGAATGTATGCTAGCCACCATTTATCAGATTAAGAATGGAAAAAAGATTTCAAATATTTATCTCGTCAACATTCACTGATTTAATTGAAGAACGACAAGCTATTCTAAAAGCTATTTTAGAATTAGATCATATGCCAGCAGGAATGGAGTTATTTCCAGCATCTGATGATTCAGCTTGGGATTTAATAAAAGATGTAATTGATAGGTCTGATTACTATATAGTTGTGATTGGAGGACGCTATGGTTCGGTAGACAAAGAAGGTATTAGTTATACAGAAAAAGAGTATGAGCATGCCTATTCAACCGGCAAACCAGTCATACCTTTATTGCATAAAAATCCTGACAACTTACCAAGAGGCAAAACCGAGACTAATGATAAAACTTGGGAAAGCTTGCAAGATTTCAGAGAGAAAGTAGAGGATCGTCACACATGTAAATATTGGGAATCAGCAGAAGATTTAAAAGCTAAGGTTATTGTGAGCTTAACTTCAGAATTTAAGAAAAGGCCGGGTATAGGATGGATTCGGGCTGACGATGTACCTAGTGAAGCTACGATGTCGAATATTTATGAATTAAAAAACAAAATAAACGATCTTGAAAAGGAATTAGAAAAAAATATAACCTCTCCTCCTGATGGGGTGGAAGATTTATTACAATCTGACGATACAGTAGATTTGGAGATAAGGTTTGATGCGAGACCTTATAATGGTTCGTACAATGACAAGGTTACTTATCAAGCAGTTATTTCGCCCACTTGGAATGAAATATTTGCTGCTATTTCACCTGTACTAATAAATGAAGCATCAGATTCGTAGTTAAAAAGATATTTCAAGGAATACCTTACAAAGATTTCACATGAAGAGTACTCTGGTAAAAAGAAGCTCGAGAATTATGAGCTTTCATATTTCAATTTTATCGAAAGTGAATTAGACACCTGTCTTGTTCAGTTAAGAGCGCTCGGATTAATTGAAGAAAGTAATATGAAAAGAAGTGTGAAAGACATCTCCACTTATTGGACTTTAACATCTTATGGAGATAGGCAAATGGTGCAGTTGCGAGCCCTTAAGAAAATACCGCCTAAATCCAGAAGTATTGGTAGTAAAACAAAAAAAGCTGAATACTGAATGATTGCTAACAGGCCGTTAGTTGCTTACAAAATATCAATATCAAACATATCGTGGATTCCGAATTTAAAAATATCATTCAATCGAAGGAATTAGGTGAGCTGAGTATAGACTTGGTTGACAAAGTCATCGATAATGTTGTTGATAGTGAAATTTTAAATGAAATACCTGTATTAAAGTATTTAGTCAGCATTAGAAATGTTCATCAGTCTATCTCGGATAGGATATTCATTAATAAAGCAATGCACGTAATCCTCGAAATCGGCCAAGTAAATTGGAAAGAAAGAATCGAACTCACTAATGATCTGAGTGACGATAGTTCAAGTGGTGCTGAAAAAATATTGTTAGCGATCGATAAGTTGGAATCTTATGAGAAGTGTAAAGTATTTGGCCGATTATGCCGTTTAAAAGCACTCAACAAATTAGATACTGATGATTTTCTGAGATTAACCAGAATAATCCAAAACTCTTACTTAACTGATCTTGCTTCTATAAATGATTTTATTAAGGGTGAGAAGCATGAAATATGGGAAGGTGACTATCATAATTTGATATCTATGGGGCTTATATTTCAAGAACCTTCTGAACAAGAACAAATACAAATTAACCACCATAGATACGATGAGGACGAACCAGAAGTCACGGGTGGACAGATTAGGTTTAACTACGTTTTGTCATATGAAGGCGAATTATTATTCAAATTTTACTCTGAGTTATTCCCAGAAGATGCTGAAATGGTTATAGAATGGAAGAAAAGAGCTAAGGAACGTTTAAAAAAACCTTGGATGCGTTTGTAATCAAAATGAATTTATAGACATTGGGCAACTAATAAGTAAAGGCAATCAACGTAGCCTGCCGAGTCCCATACCAGTGTTGGGCAAGCTCAGATGCAACTTCAACTGAAGTAAGAGACGGAACACACTCTGGATCAGCTTGGGCTAAACACAACAGAAGCCATTCGAATTTACTTTAAACAGGTGAAACGTAAGCGTGGCCTTCCGTTTGAGATGAAGATACCAAACGAAACTCATTTACAAACTCGATATGACTCCAAAATTCATCTCTTACCTGATCACACTGGGAATTCCTTTTCTGCTGCTGTCCTGCAGCGGTGAAGATTCAGGTCACGCGCCCTTTTTTAACAGCGATTTTGACTATCAGCCTGCGCCAACCTCGCATCTGGCAAGCTTTGATAACATCTATCGCCCAAGAAAGCTGCGTGTGATTGGGGATTTCCTGGCTGTTGATGATCGAAGGCTATGAACTGGACCATTCCACCCATATGATCGCTGCGGATGGAAAAGGAGGGATCTATTCCCTGACCAGTGAAGAGGAAGGCACCGTGATACGATATATCGAATTGATGAAATGAGATTTTTTAATCAATAACGACACTTCATCATCGGCAAAACTCCACTTCCCAATCCCGCGCCATCGCGCCCCTGCGGTTCAAAAAAACGTTGCGCCGTCGCGAGAACCCATCTCTGCGACTTTGCGCCCCTGCGGTTCATAAAACGTCGCGCTGTAGCTCCACCGCGGGCCAACCCACCAAAAAACGTTGCGCCGCCGCGCCGTTGCGAGAACCCATCTCTGCACCTTCGCGCCCCCGCGGTTCAAACCCCACTCGACCCTAAAAAGCAAAAAAATTTAATCTTTGGAATTTCTTGATTATAATGAAGTAGCTGTAAATTAATCCCCGATACTATGTCTCAAAATACCAAAGAGTTAAAAACCCTCCTTCACGAGAGCATCGAAAACATTGATGATGAAGAGTTGCTTCAAACTGTCAAAACGATTCTGGATCAAAAATCTCAATCAGTATCCGAACCCCAGTTGACTGAGTACCAGGTCAAGCGTATAGACAAAGCGAAAAGAAGTATATCAAAAGGGGAGACGTTAACGAACGAGCAGGCTGATGAGCTGGTAGATCGATGGCTAAACGAATAGTCTGGTCAAAAGAGGCTTTAGCAGATCGTATCCAGATCCTTGATTACTGGTATCAACGTTTGGGAAGTAAAGATTATCTAAGCAAATTGGATGATAGATTTAGGAATACGGTTCGATTACTTTCAGAATTTCCTGATCTTGGAAGAAAGCTCAATAACCGGGAGGAGCGCTTTTTTGTAAAAGAGGCCTACCAAATATTTTATTTAGAGGATGATGAGACCATAACAATTTTGCATATCTGGGACACTCGAAGAGATCCCAAAGATTTTCCACTGTAGTATATCGTGCCGGTTATGCTAATCACGTATCGATTCCTATTCGGCGTCTTCAAAGAACGATTCCCTGAGCAGGCTCCCCGACCGAGTCCCTCGATAACATGTTTCGCCGTTGATCGTGGAAGGAGCCTCGGGACCTGTAAGTACGTGTCCCTTAATCCCCGGATTGAAATCCGGGGTTATAAAATGAGTCGCCGCGAATGCGGCTTGGATTGTGCCAATTATATTATCCTGCTGTAATTAGGCTCCCTACTTCGCACCCCCATGGTTCAAACACGTTGCGCCGTCGTGAGAAACCATCTCTGCGACTTTGCGCCCCTGCGGTTCATAAAACGTCGCGCTGTAGCTCCACCGCGGGCCAACCCACCAAAACACGTCGCGCCGCCGCGCCGTTGCGAGAACCCATCT
>CAZXYQ010000203.1:0-3974 GCA_964644975.1 uncultured Rhodohalobacter sp. | reverse complement strand
CCCTCCCTTGTTACTTGCTATCTAAAAACCTAATTTCAACCATGAATAAGCTCAATGAACTTTCAACAGTAGCCTTGCTTAAAGACCTTTCGGAAAAGGGATTAAGAAAAGGTGATGTAGGAACCGTGGTGGTGGAATTATCGGATAAGATGGTGGAGGTAGAGTTCGTAAATCAAGATGGGACAGCACGCTCCATAGCACCTGTGCCGGTTAAATTACTCATCAAACTGAACCTGGACCCTATTCCCGCCTGATATTTTGTGTTCGTTTTTCGATTTCGAGACTTTCCTTCGCGGGATGGCAGAATGAAAAAACGAGCGTAGCGAATCTTTCATAATTCAGGGGTGTGTTCGACGGAGCGTTGATTAAATTTCTAACCAGTATTTCCGGCTACTCACTCTATCCCTACCCACCTCTACCTCGTCGCTGTTCTGCCTTCGGCAATCGCTTTGAAGGCGGTCTCCTCCGGCGGCGGAGAAGGTTACTTTTCAATAATCAGATCGTTAAATCAATATATCGTTAAGTCGTTACATCCGAAATCATTTTCCATTAACCGCTGGCATGTTTGACAGCTTTTTGTGATTCACTATTTGTGATCTGTCGCCTCTCCCTCCATGTGGCGTGTATTTCGCTGTAGGGAGGGGAGACTGAGAGGGGTGGGTCCGGCCAAATGTATAAAAATGATCACTTTAATGTGATGTATATGAACGTAATATTGTTTAAATATATTAAGTTAAGTGAATGACAAACATCAATTTAAAACACATCTATTATGCCAACACGATCTGGAACTGCAGTATGGAAAGGAGATTTAAAAAAAGGAAGTGGAACACTAAAGGTAGAGAGCGGAACATTTGAAGCCGATTATAATTTTGCCTCAAGATTTGAAACAGGAAAGAAAACCAACCCCGAAGAACTGATTGGTGCGGCGCACGCCGGATGCTACTCAATGGCTCTTTCCAACGAACTGGCAAGCGCGGGGCACAACCCCAAATCAGTTGAGACAAAGGCAGAAGTTGTGTTGGAAATGAAAGAAGATGGCCCGGAAATTACCACGATCCGTCTGATTTCGAAGGCGAATGTCCCCGGAATTGAGAAAGATACGTTCATGGAGATTGCTAACGGTGCAAAAGAAGGATGCCCGGTATCGAAAGTTTTGAAAGGCGCTGAGATAACGCTGGATATTACTCTGGAAAATTAATCAGGCTAAGCCGAACGTATAAAAGCCGCTCTTGTTCATTCAGGGCGGCTTTTTTTATGCCGTTCAACCCCTCGGCACCAGCAATATACCTCTGTTTATAAAAGTACAAATAGATCTGTAACGTTTCTCTAACGTACACAACTACAGGTGCTTAAGCTACGTTGGAAGTCTAAATCTGACATCTTAAAACGTGCTATGTGCCATTTATATAAAACAGCGGTGTCCATTTTCTTTTCATTAATTATCTCTGTTATTGCTTCCGGCTTCACCTACGCCCAGACGTGCAGCTGCGCAGGAGCACCACTTTTAGGAGCTCAAAGTGCAGGAGCATCGGGAGAAGGGAATTTTGTAGCCGGGATTACCTACGAATTTAACGAAATTACAAATCTATATAGCGGAACAACCCGGATTAAGAACGACAGTGCTGAACGAAATACTCAATCTACTCTGCTTGAGTTCAACTATGGGATAACGGACCGATTGTCGGCAACAGGGACATTTTCGTATGTGCGAAAACAGAGAATAAGTGGTCTTAGCAGTCCTTCTGGCACTCAGGCATCAACAACAGCAGGCCTTGGCGACGGTATGGTTCTTCTGCGCTACACGATTTTACCGCAGACACTTTGGAACCGATATCGAATAGCCGCGGGTGGAGGTGTTAAAGCACCACTGGGAAGCACTTCGATCAACAATCCAAATGGTCTGCGTTTCAATGCGGATATGCAGCCTGGAACCGGCGCGTGGGACGGTGTTTTATGGAGTGATCTGGGAGTTAATTTTCTTCCGCACAGCACAATGAGTCTATCTTTATCCACAAGTTTCCGTTTAACGGGTACCAATGAACGCTTTGTTGAAGACGACGATTACCAGTTTGGTAACGAATTCGTATCGATTTTGGGACTAAGCGGCTCAATAACTGAACGCATCTCTTTTACACTCAACGCCCGCTACCGATCCACAGCTTCAGACCAAAGAAACGGTATCAATCAACCCAACACCGGCGGGAAATGGATTGGTCTGATTCCCGATATTTTCTTTTCTGCATCAGAACGAACCGTATTCAAACTATCGGGACAGATCCCTCTCTACAAGAATCTAAACGGATTACAGCCTACGACTGCCTACACTGCATCAGCTTCATTTTTCATAAACTTCAACAGTTCACAAAACAACTTTATCCATGCAAATTTTTAACTACATACCGATCCGTTTTCACCTTTTCATACTGGCATTTATATCCACCGGTTTCGTCTTCAGCTCATGCAATGTTTCAGACAGTTCGGGTTCGGAAGGACTGGATGTATCTGAATGGCTGATAAATGAGAATGAAGTTGTGGATGGGGGACCGGGTATAGATGGAATTCCCTCAATTGAAAACCCGCAGTTTGGCAATGTTACAGGGATGGATAATTTCCGGGATGATCGAAGAATTACAGCTATTAGAGTGGGAGACCGCCTCATAGCATATCCACATCAAATACTTGATCATCATGAAATTGTGAATCACGAAATAGATGGAAAGCCGGTTACGGTTACGTTCTGTCCATTGACGGGCACATCTATTGGCATTAAAAGAGATTTAAACGGCACTAAACTTGAATTTGGTGTATCGGGCCTGCTCTATCGGAATAACCTGATTATGTATGATCGGAATAGCGGCAGTGCATGGTCGCAAATGGAACTTCGCAGTGTAGCTGGTGACCTGTCGGGCACCGATGCCAAAATGATCCAGATGATTGAAACTACGTGGGAAACATGGAAGAAGATGTACGCTGATTCGGAGGTTTTAACACGAAACACCGGGTTTGACAGAGACTACTCTATCTTTGTGTACGGGAGTGATTATACAAAGAATAATGGAAGGATTCTTTTCCCGATTAAGAATGAAGATGACAGACTTCAGCGAAAAGATAGAGTTCATGCATTACTGCCCGGGAGTGCAAGCGAAGATTCTGATGTGAAGGCATACCCTATTAAAGAATTTGGCCCTGAAATGCACCTGGTGAAAGATCAGTTTATGAGTGAAGATTTCTTGTTGGTAGGAAATTTTGATCTGGATCTGATCAGTTCCTTTAAACTTATGTCAGAATTTGAGCGCGGCCTTGAAATGGACGCTGTTAATAGCGAACTGCCTATTGTGATGAAAGATCAGCACGGAAACGGATGGGATATATTTGGATATGCAATTGAGGGACCTAACAAAGGAGAACGTCTGACGAAAGCCCGTGCGTATACCGGCTATTGGTTTGGGTTGGCTGATTTTTTTCCGGGGATTGAACTGTACAGTGCAGAGTGAGCAGAGGAAGATGAAGCTTATCACGGATTATTCACAAATTAAACTATGTTACATATCAATATATTGATAACATAAATCACAAGTTAAATAGCTGGGGCCTAATTTTGAGCTATTTTAAAGTACCTCGTAATTTCCCCGTGAGCTGCGTTTAATTGAAAATAGCTTACTCTGGGTGCTAAAGTACCATTCCGTCTCTCTTTTCACTTTGCCTGCTCTTCGAAACCACATCTAGGCTCAGGCTTCTTAGTGCAGGCTTGGGGTAGTATAGCCTTGCTCACCAAAAATTTCGCTTCGCGTGCAAAAAATAAGCTTGGTGAATATTCCGGGTTATGCAAAAAAAAGGGCAGTCACGTCAACAGACGTGCTGCCCTTTATGGCTGGAAAAATTTTATTCTTTCATCTCAAACTCTTCGAGTGAGACTTCAAAAAACTGATCTGATGCTACATAAGCCAGTAAACGGATGATCTGAGTGCTAT
>CAZXYQ010000202.1:0-3975 GCA_964644975.1 uncultured Rhodohalobacter sp. | reverse complement strand
ACGGACTCGACAGTCGAAAACTGCAATCGACAGTCGAGGAAAATCGACAGTCGAGGGATTCTTCAAAAGTGAATCTTCGAAATATGCAACTCTTAAAGTGCATTGTATAACAGTCTTGATTCTAACTATTTACATTTTCCATTTATAAATGAATACACAAGGAACTTATTTAAGACGTAACCCAAAACACGACACAAGGAAATCACAATTATGATTCAACGAATCTTACTAATACTGACATTAATTTTAGGCACGGCTGTTTTTACGGCCAGTGCACAATCAGCAGCAGATCGTGCAGGAATCTCCGATACGTTTGGATTTGGTCCGCGACTCGGCTACTACCAGGCCCAGGATGCTGATCAGGGAAATTTTTATTACGGTATTCAGGCAAGATTCAGACCGGGAGCTATCGTTGGATTTGAGGCCGCTGTAGAGTACAGAGCCGGACAAGAGTTTGGAGTTGGTGATAATACAGTGAAGACCAGTTTTGTGCCCGTAACGGCATCATTGCTTCTATTTGCACCTGTCAGCAGTTACTTTGCACCTTACGGTGTTGCAGGGCTTGGCGCTTACTTCACCCGATATTCCACATCAGGAGTGCTTGAAGATCTCGGTTTCGACGGCGATAGTGATTCCAATCTTGGATATCATCTCGGATTTGGTGCAGAAATACCTCTAAACAGTAATACAGCCATCAACATCGACTACCGCTACCTGTTCCTGAACTCGAGCGACAACCAAGAATTACTGGATGGAGCCAGTTTTAACGGCAACGCCATCTCAGCCAGTGTAATGTTCTATTTTTGATTAAATCGGGCATATACGATGTAGAGATACACACACCCTGACTAATAAATCAAGAGACGGTAAAAAGCCTGTCGGAAGTTTTTATCTGAATAAAGATCCAATGTTCAGATTTATAAATCCATTTCCGGCAGGCTTTGTTTTTTTATCCGGAACTACCCTTCATTTGAATAACATTCAGTTCAGATTATACCCCATCACATCCACCACCTGCTCTCCCCTGTCCGATTCCGCAAGAACATAAATTCTGCCATCGCTATATTGCAGTACAGGGCCTGCTAACTCATTTGAAATCTGCCCCGTTAACTCACCGCTCTCACTCACTGCTATCCACTCAGGAACTGTTGTTTCATCATCGGATACCAGGTTCAGCCAAACCAGTTGGTTCTCCGGGTCGTAATTCATCATCCTGACTTTTCCTCTTGTTTCAGGCATCTGGCTAATGAGAGTCGATACCTGCATTCCCTCAAGCCCCATACGCTCGGCCATACTTTCAATAAAATCCCGCTTTTCAGAATTGCTGAGAGTCAGGTCGGGCCTTCTAAACGTCGCAGAATCAACCCGTTCGCCACTCTCCAGATTATATATTTCAAATCCAATGGCTGTACTGTTCCCAATAATCAGCTTCTCTTCGTGCAGATATAAAATCACTCTTTTGTGGTGAGGTGAGGAAGTTGTAGCCATCATTTGGCCCGCTTCATTCCGGAATTCAACCACTTCATTTCTGTCAAATTCAAATGCCGGATCACCAATCGGCTCTCCCTTTTGGTTAATTCTCTGAAGCGTAATAGTTGCATCCTCACCGTCAACCGGACTCGGGTGAATCAGGCAGAACATATCTCCGTTTGGCGAAATGTGAAAATTTTGCGGATAGAATTCCGGAGTCATATCTCTGAGATGACGAAGTTTGGCTGCAGCATCATTCTCTAAAACGTATTGGCTCATGCGGCGCTGTGACCAATCGTACAGCAAAAGATTGTTGTCACCAGATATGCTCACCGTTCCAATCTGCCGTACCTCCCCCGGGCCTTCGCCTTCACCAATCTCCGAACTTAAGTAGGTTCCGTCCGGATCAAAAAGGTGAATCGCTTTTAGCTGTGTATCCACAATGAGCAACTCTCCGGTTTGAGATACCAAAAGCTGGTTGATCGTCCCAAAAAGCATATCGTCCGGCAGATCCTCATCACTGATCGTAAATAACCGGGACAACTCTATTTCAGAAGCCGACAGGCTGTCGTACGTACTCTCTTCAGACGGCGTGCACGATACGAACACTAAAAGAATAATAAATAAAACGACTGTAGTACCTTGTGTCATAATGAAACTCCTGATGATTGCAATTTCCGAAACGATAACTCCATCGATTCAAATAGTCAATTCTGATTTTAAGTTTAATGAAGAGCCTGCGAATATTATTTACAGACTTGATGACTAACTTGCTTTACAGTAATTGCAATTAACGCTGTTTTGAATGGTTACCTTATGTATCCGTGAGGTTTCCTGCGGATAACTAAAAAACTACAAGTATTCTATTCTTGTATCACCTCCTTTTTTGTTAATTTGTATATTCATTTGCGAACAGTTCCTAGTAATTAACATCAGGTCTTCAATTAGGCACATCGCTCATATTCAGAACGCTTTTTAATTCATGGCAGATCAACGAAGCCCCAATTTTCAGAACGGAAACAGCTCAACTCCAAACGACGGCGGACGCGTGCCACCACAGGCAGTGGAAGTTGAGGAGGCCGTGCTCGGGGCAATGCTCATTGAGCATGAGGCCGCAACCATTGCGCTACAACAACTTCAGGCCGAAGATTTTTATAAATCTGCCAACCGGCACATCTTTGAAACGCTTCAGGATCTGTACGAACGAGATAATCCACTCGATCTGCTGACCGTAGAAAATGAACTTCGCGACAATGGACTTCTCGACAAAGTCGGGGGCGGAGGCTACCTGGCTGATCTGACGAGATCCGTGAGCTCTGCCGCAAATGTAAGCTACCATGCTCAAATTATTTCAGAGAAAGCAATCAAACGAAAGCTGATTCTGCAGTGCAACGAAATTATAAAAAACGCCTACGATTCGACCACTGATGCCTACGAATCACTTGATTCTGCAGAGCAAAAAATCTTCGAGATTGCCAATACCAAATCGCGTGCAAGCGCCCTGGCAATCGGTGATGTACTAAAAGATACTCTTCAGTATCTCGAAGATCTCCGCGGGAAACCGTCCGGCATTACCGGGGTACCCGCAGGACTGGATGTAGACAAATATACCTCAGGCTGGCAAAATGGCGACTTAATTATTATCGCCGCCCGCCCTTCGATGGGAAAAACAGCTTTTACCCTGACCTGTGCCCGAAATGCAGTGCTTTATCCTGATGAATCGATGCGAAAAAATGTAGCGATTTTCAGCCTTGAGATGTCGGCTCAGCAGCTCGTTCAGCGTTT
Organism: uncultured Rhodohalobacter sp.; assembly: GCA_964644975.1. GTDB lineage: Bacteria > Bacteroidota > Rhodothermia > Balneolales > Balneolaceae > SW132. Next base: position 720 of record CAZXYQ010000202.1, on the reverse strand, counting down.
TCTTACGATGGAGGCGCGGATTGATGCACAGCAGGCACGAACCGGTCAGCTTAAGGATGAAGATTTCAAGCGTCTGATTGATGCAGCCAGCCGCCTGTTTACTGCCAAGATATTTATTGATGACACACCCGGTCTTAGCCTCATGGAGCTTCGTACCAAATGCCGGCGCCTGAAGAGCGAGCACGACATTGGACTGATCGTAGTGGATTACCTGCAGCTGATGACCGCCAACTCTCGCGATATTGGCAGCCGGGAACAGGAGATCGCAACAATATCACGTGGACTGAAAGGATTGGCCAAAGAACTGAATGTACCGGTTATAGCACTATCGCAGCTTAGCCGTCAGGTGGAGCAGCGAGGCGGTGATAAGCGTCCTCAGCTGAGTGATCTCAGGGAATCGGGATCTATTGAGCAGGATGCCGATGTGGTCTGCTTCCTCTATCGCCCGGAGTATTATGGAATTACCACTACCGCAGAGGGTCAATCAACCAACGGCCTTGCCGAGCTGATTATCGGTAAGCAGCGTAATGGCCCCGTTGGAAGCACAAATATGTATTTTGTGAAGCAGTACGCCCGTTTCGAAAAACTTACGCAAACAGACCAGCCAATGCCCGGCGAATCAGACCATGGAAACAGTCCATTCCTGCCTGAAGAGACCTCAGCATCCGCCCCGCCGCCACCACATAGCCCCGGCGATGATGATGCACCTTTTTAGGAGAC
>CAZXYQ010000201.1:0-4103 GCA_964644975.1 uncultured Rhodohalobacter sp. | reverse complement strand
TTCCCAATCGTAATTCAGCAGATTTCAGGCTATATTTGAGGGCAAATTCAATCAAACCAATAGCACGTTGAGTAAAAATCTTCTGATACAGAACTGCATACCGGTCGGGAACGGCCACGATGGCAAATCATCTACATCCATCCGAATAAAAGACGGCATCATCACCGACATTTCTGACTCGCTTGAGAAGAGTGAAGACGAAGAACTCTTTGATGCGGGTGGCGCATTTGTCAGCGGCGGCTGGATGGACATGCACGTCCATTTTCGGGAGCCGGGCTTTGAGCACAAGGAGACGATTGAGACCGGGTGCCGCGCGGCAGCGTTTGGTGGCTTTACTGAAGTGGCCTGCATGCCGAACACTAAACCGGCCACCCACACGAGTGACGTGGTTGAATACATTCGCAAGAAAGCGGAAGGGGAGGCGGTAAGCGTTCACCCGATCGGGTGCGTGACGAAAGATCGTGCGGGAAAGTCGATCGCCGAAATGGCTGACATGAAAAAAAGCGGTGCCGTTGCGTTTAGTGACGATGGCGACCCGGTGTATAATTCGCAGGTAATGCGTGTTGCTCTTGAGTATTCATCTATGCTGGGAATGCCGATTATCAACCACGAAGAGGATCTGGAGCTCTCCCGCCCGGGTCACATGAACGAAGGGAAAGTTTCTACACGGCTGGGTTTGGACGGTACACCCGGAATCGCAGAGGAGACGATGATTGCCCGTGATATTCTGCTTGCGAGATTCACGAGCGGACACATTCACGTAGCCCACATCAGTACCCGAAAAGCGGTGGATCTTGTCAGGCAGGCAAAAAAGGATGGCATCAACGTGACCACTGAAGTGTGCGCCCATCATTTTGATCTGACAGATGAAGAGGTTGAAAGAAGAAAATTTGATACCAACGTAAAGATGCACCCGCCGCTGCGCACTCAGGACGATGTGGATGCGATGATTGAGGGGTTGGTTGACGGAACCATCGACGTGATCTGCACCGATCACGCCCCGCACGCGATCGAAGAGAAAGAGCAGGAATTTATTTATGCTCCAAACGGAATTATTGGTCTGGAGACGGCGTGGAGTATCAGCGTAAAGAGGCTTCTGGAACCCGGGAAATTGACTATGGATCAGCTCTTAGACAAACTGATTGTGAAGCCGCGTGAAATTCTGAACCTGAAAATTCCTGAAATCGCAAAAGGTAAAAAAGCGAATTTGACACTCTTTAATACAGATGAAAAATGGACGTTTACTCCAAAAGAGGTTCGCTCTAAATCCCGAAACTCGCCGTATCTGAACAAAAAAATGACCGGTCGTGCTATTGCAATTTTTAACAACAACCGGTTGATTCAAAACACAATAGGCGGCTGATTCAACAGTTTACAAACAGATATGATCCGGCTTCTGAAGTTTACGATTTGCTTACTCTTTTTGCTGAACCTTTTCGCTCCTGCGAACGGTCAGACAAATAATGAGCAGATTGATATCCGGGATTTACTCTCCGAATACGGTTCTCTTCCGCTGCACTATCTAGACTATGAAGTTGACCACAGTTACCCGTACGAGTTCATTTCGAAAGAGTCCTCCATCCGTTTTGCAGATGAATCGAGCGGTATTTTTGCTATTATTGATCACCTGATTCGAATTAAGATCTTTTCTGACGACCCGCTGGAAATTGCCGATGCTGCATTGGTGGGGATCCCGGTTTACGAAGCTGATAACATGGAGGAGATTAAAAATTTGGCGGGCACCACTTATCTGCCTGACGGATCTACCATTCAGCTCAATAACAGTAATGTGAGCCGTTCTGAACTGAACACCCGCTATAGTATCCTGGAGTTTGAAATGCCCGGTGCGCGGTCAGGAGCTGTGCTGGAGTATAAATATTCCGTTTATCGCCGCTATATTGAAGAGCTGCCCGATTTTTATTTTGCTCAGCAGGTTCCCGCACGAAAAGCTACCGTGACTCTGCAGAATGAACGTTTTCTCCGGTATGATGCGGTATCGCAAAACGTCGATTTTGATGTGAAATATAGCCGTGAAGAGACAGATACCAGCAAGGTGCCGCTTGTATTCAGCTATTCGCGGCCTGAACCGATTCTGTTGGAGAAGTGGGAAGCCGAAAATATACCTCCGGTAGATCATACAGCATATGTTTCATCAGTGGATGATATTCGCGGGAAGGTGAAATTTATGATTAGCGAATTTGGCATTCCCCGCCAGCCTCTTGAAAACAGCTGGGAGTTGGTGGCCGCACAGATCAGAAGGAGTGCTTCGCCTGAAAATCTTCTTATGGATCAGACTAAAATAAAGGAGCTCGGAAACTCTATCGCCGGTCATTTTGACGATTTAGAAATGGCGCAGGATTCAATTTATTACCATGTGAACAGCAGCGTACAGTTCAATGGAATGAATTCAGTTTTTGCCGATGAAGGGATTGATCACGTTCTTGAATCTGAACCGGCAAGCCAGGCGGAAATCAATATGACGCTATTGGTAATGCTCAGGGGTGCCGGGATTGAATCGTATCCACTCTATATTTCAGGCCGTGATTTTGGCCAGATAAACCGCTCCTTTCCGTCCGTATATCAATTTAACCGGATGCTGGTTCACAGCCGGATAGACGGGCAAGACTTTTTCATGGACGCCTCTTTTCGACACAGCGAACCGGGACTTATACCGATAGAGTCATTCAACGAACAAGGATTTTTACTTCGTGAAACGAGTTACGAGTGGATTGATATCAAACCTGAAAAAAGCATTTTTGACCTGACGATTTTTCTGGACCTGGACCTGTCTGAAGAAGGCTTTCTGAGCGGTGTACTCAGAGCAAATACCAAAGGATATCCCGCACAGCAAATACGTTCTGAATTGGATTCCGGACAGAACACACAACAGATTGCATCCACAATGTTTTTGGATATGTATCCGAAAGTTGTGATTGATCGGACGGAGATCAGGCTTGGTAAGGGAGCAGATCGGTCCGCTGCGGTTGAGATTGAATTTAGAATTAACGAATATGCCGCCAGCTTCAGCGACGGACTGGAGTTCAGACCCATGGTGGTGGGATATCTCTTTCGGAACCCGTTTGAGGCCACCGAACGGAGAGTGCCCATTACGCTTGATGCGCCCGAAAACCTGATGATTAACTATCAGCTGCGACTGCCGGACGGATATGAAGCGGAAGGTTCCGACGAGTCAAGAGAGACCCGCCTTTCCGGTGCTGTATTGAACGAACGATATGCTGTTACTGGTAACATTTTACGGTACTCCTTTGAGATCGATATATCCAGAAAGGATTTTCCGCCCGATATGTACGCGCAGCTTCGCAGAATTTATGAACGATGGGTGGACCTGAGTAACGGCACCTGGTTTTTAGAAAAAACAGTACCATGATTTTAGCTATTGAAACATCAACGCCGGTCTGCTCTGTTGCTCTTCAGACGGACAGCAGGCGAACCTGGGAAAAACGAATAGAGGGCCGCGGGGTACATTCCGAACGGCTCTTCACGTTTACGGAAGAGCTGCTGGACAGAGCCTCTATCAAAATTGAAAACCTGGACGCCATTTTGTTCAGCGGAGGGCCGGGTTCGTATACCGGTTTACGAATTGGAGCTTCTGCCATTAAAGGGTTTTTATATGGACGAGATGTACCATTTTACACTTGTCCTACACTCTTGTCTTTTGCAGCCGGCCTACAGCTTGATAGCACCCCTAAACAGATTTTCTCTCTGATTGACGCCCGCCGAACCCACCTTTACGTGCAGCAACTAAAATGGGATGGAGTTAACTTGACCATAAAATCGCAGCCCGCTGTTGAGGAGTTGTCTGCTATCGAGGAGAAACTCACATCAAATACCATTCTTGTTGGCACCGGCTGGAATCGATTGAATCTTGAAAAATGGGATCAAATACAGGCATTTGGTACTGAAGCGGTGTCGGCCAAAAACCTGATTACGGCCTGGAATCACCCTAAACTAAAAGACTATTTCATAAAAGAAGATCCCCAAACTTACGAGCCCGATTACCTGGAGCTGGCGCAGGTGAATAATAGCGGTGTTTGAAAACCCTCATCCGACGACTTCACGTCATCGGATGAGTAGATTAAGGT
>CAZXYQ010000200.1:0-4107 GCA_964644975.1 uncultured Rhodohalobacter sp. | reverse complement strand
ACCCTGTATTACGCCAGTGCGCCAAACTCTATTCTGCGAAGCTCATCCATAATTAAATCGATACCACCCGGAGTTTGCATGAACTTGAGTGGTTTTTGGTTACCCAGCCCCAACGCCGGTTTTCGAACCCACCGGTTGAATGAATCCAAATCAGCAAATACCTCTTCAGCTTTTTGATAGAGGGCTATGATTTTCAGAAGTTGCTCGCTGTGGATTGCGCTTAGCTTTTTTCCATCTTTTTGATATCGTTGAATGGTTTTAAACGATACATCGAGCAGGCCGGAAAGCTCCTCTTTAGTGAGGCCGGAAAACGTGAGGATATCAAAGAATGCGGTTATGGAGAGCCCGTTATGTGCTTGTTCTACCAGCCGGTACTCTTCGGTGGCAGAGGCCCGGTATTTTACTGCCGCTTCGTTTACAAGGTTCTCTTTTTGTTTTTCCATTGGATGACCACATTTTAGCTTTTGGAATTATGTCTTTAAATTTAAGACATTTTTTCCGGTCACGCAAGGATTGCCTTATGGGCGATCGCAAGCCCTTTTTCAAATGCATTGATCGCTGCTTCAATTGTATCAGCTGAGGCGCCTTTGGTTCGCCACTGCTGGCCATCTTTTTCAAAGGTGAGCGTTACAACCACGAGGGAATCCGTATCGGGGCTCAATATTTCCACTTCGTGATTTACAACTTCAATTGGAAGAAGTTTATCGCTTTCCGCTTTAATTGCGTTGATCACAGCATCAATCGGCCCGACACCTTTTTCGGTTGAGATGATCTCTTCTCCATTGATCTTCAGCATCACGCCGGCCTCTATCAGCTCCTCTTTACGCATGGTTATTTTATAGTCGAGCACTTCAACGGGTGACTCAAGGTCGGTTTCTTCATTTAACACCATCGTTTGTAAATACTGCATCTCATTTTTGTGCAGTGTTTTTCCCCGCTTGTTAATTCTCTCTACGTGTTTGCGATAGAGTTCCTGCTGATTCTCTTCCAGTTTCAGGTTTGCAAGGAGATTATCGCGCGATTTCCCGAATGATTTCTGCTGGATTTCTATAAATCCTGATTTAATGTAGCTCTGGATGTGATCCAGATCCGGTTTTAAAACGGGAGGAGTGAGTGAATGCTTCGCTACCACTTTTGTATCCTTAAGTCCCGATCCGGTAAGCACAAAAAGGCATCGTTTACCGGCAAATTTGTCAAGGTTGTTTTTAAAGGATGCCAGAGGCAGGGCGCAGGCGGGCTCGGTAAAATGTCCCTCCTGGGTTGCCATTTCGCGGAGTGATTCCAGGATTTCATCTTCAGTTACCGTGAGTGCATCACCATCCGTATTGTCGATTGCACGCAGCACTTTATGAAAGTCGATTGGGTTGGATGTGGCTACCGAGGAGGCCATGGTGTTGGATTGGGCATCAATAATCTTTTCGCGTTTAAAAATTCCCTGAACCACGGGTGAACTTGTTTCGGGCTGAACCGCTACCAGGCTGGGAATCGAATCGATTATGCCGGCATCACGCATCTCTTTAAACCCTTTGTAGATCGCCCCGAAATTTGTTCCGCAGCCAACGGGGATGAAAACGTAGTCGAAGGGTTCATTCTGCTGTTCAATCAGTTCGTAGGAAAAAGACTTCTGCCCCTCTTCCCTGAATACGTAATCGCCCGCCAAATAGTAGTTACCCGATTTGGCAAATTCACGGCAGAGCGCCTCACATTTGGTGAAATCTCCCTGGATGCGGATAATAATGGCGTCGTAAATCGTGGCCTGGGCCAGCTTGGCTTCCGAGGTCTGCTCGGGTACAAACACATAGCAAGGAATTTTGAAATAGCACGCGTAAGCGGCAACAGAAGCGGCCATATTTCCAGTAGATGCCAGGCAGATAGCGTCAGCTTCCAGCTCCAGTGCTTTCTGCACCTCAATGTAACTGCCGCGATCCTTAAAACAGCCTGTGGGATTCTCAAACTCAAGCTTTGCATACAGTTCTGCACCGTATTGCTCAGAAAGCCTTCCCAGCCGCTTAAGTGCGGTCGAATGGTTTTTCAAAGGATCATCAACAATGGATTTAAGCGGGTACTGAATTTCGGTGCGCGCCTCGTTATACTCTATCTGCAGAACTCCGCCGCAGACGGTGCAGTAGGTTGAGGTTTCTTTTTCCTTGTTAACTGCACCACATAAGATGCAGGTCATTTTATAGCCGGTGTGAATTTTTGACATTCCGTTTGTAGATATTTTTTTAAAATCTTATTGGCGTAAAATACGAATTGATACGATCAAGCTGAAACAGGAATGGAAGCGCTTTTAAAATGTATAGTTATTGTAGTGCAAGACCTGCAAACCGAAGTTGGAAAATGGATTGCAATTGAAATCATATTGGAAACTGATTTAAAAGATCCCAATAACCGAATAACTAATGGACTGATAACTCCACTATGACAGTGGAAGAAGGATAATGTCCTCAAAATCCAGGTCGAGCTCCTCGAGAATCGGCTGGGCGATGTCAACGATCTCATCGTTGCTATAGTCATCAAGACCCTCCAGCTCCACATATAGTATATTGTTTAGTTCATCCTGGTAATAGGAGGCATCGGCGGATTCAAAGCTCTCTTTCAACACTTTTACCAGGTATTCAATATCTTCGTGCCATGCCTGATATTCTTGTTCCGTTTCATCAGCCATTTGATACAGATTTTTTTTTAAAAATTAGTCCTAAAAATATCGATTCCTTCATCATGAACCAATCATTGATTCAGCTTCAGAAAATATCAGAAAAAGAGAGCCGCACAATTATCGGATTAATGAGCGGCACCTCTCTTGATGGGCTTGACATCGTCCTCTGCGGGATTCAGGGTGCCGGGCACCAGACATCAGTATCCATCAGAAAATTTGTGACTACATCTTACGATAAAAAGCAAAGATCTGAGCTTAGAAAGATATCATCGGTTGAGACGATTGCGCTGAAGGATCTCTGTTACATTCACACGTGGCTCGCATATATCCACGCAGATATGATAAATGAAGCGCTGAAGGAGTGGGGGATTGATCCGTCAGAAGTGGACTGCATCGCCAGCCACGGGCAGACGATTTTCCACCTGCCGGCGAGAGATCAAAAGGAGTTGACAGACCCGATAAACAGTACGCTTCAGATAGCCGACGGCGATCATATTGCTTCTCTTACGGGAATTATTACGATCAGTGATTTCCGACAAAAACATATTGCTCACGGCGGTGAAGGCGCACCAATGGCGGCGTTGGTTGACCGGCTGCTGTTTGGAGATGCGCATCAACCGCGTATTTTGCTCAACATCGGCGGAATTGCCAACTACACGTGGCTTCCCGCTGCAGATAAAGTCGATGCACATTCATTTACTACCGATACCGGACCCGGAAACACGCTGATAGATAATGTGATGCAGCACCATTTTGATATGCCGTTTGACCGGGATGCTGAAATTGCAAGCTCCGGACGCGTTCTGAATGAGGTTCTGCAACCGCTTCTCAGCGATCCCTGGTTTAAGGAGCGCGCGTCTAAATCTACCGGTCCGGAATATTTTAATATCGGGTGGATCAGGCGAACTCTTGAGAAAAATGAGATCGGTTTTGATCAAATCCCGCCGGAAGATATGGTGGCAACGATAACTGAGCTCTCAGCGGTTACGATTGCCGTAAATATGGCGGCATGTGTGCCGGATGTTCATGCATGCGAATTCTATGTAAGCGGTGGCGGAGCTCACAATCCCGTTATGATGAAACGTATGAAGAACCTGCTGAACATAAAGGCATTCCGCGATATGTCCGCGTTGGGAGTAGATCCTGATGCCAAAGAGGCTGTGATCTTTGCGGTTCTGGCCAATGAGATGCTGGCAGGGGAGGGATTCCCGATGGAAACCCACGCAGGCGTAAAGAAAGTCAATTTCGGGAAAATTTCATTTCCTATGTGATATTCTAGCTCCCATCCAACGGAGGGGGCAGACCGAAATAAGATCGCGAAGCGAGACTTATTTGGGTAGGGGTGGGTCCCTGATTTGCATGGGGTCCGAGCCCGCCGACCCACCTCTGACTCGTCGCTGTTTTGCCTTCGGCAATCGCTTTGGAGTCGGTCTCCTCCGCGGAGGAGA
>CAZXYQ010000199.1:0-4108 GCA_964644975.1 uncultured Rhodohalobacter sp. | reverse complement strand
ATCTGCAGTTATTTAATCATACTAATTATTCAAAGAACGAATCATTTTAACGTTGAAATGCACACAATGATGCAAGTTCTCAGTGTCGCAATAATGGCTCGTATGCCGCTTAAAGATCTATTTTCAGACGATTCACTCACGGGGAAAAACACCCAATCCCGTAACCAATTGGGACTCTTTGACTTTTAACCGGACACTAGTGATTCTCAGTAGCTTAATTTCATACTTCAGGAAATAGAAATTGAAAGCTGTTTTGATGATTCACTATTTTCACCGTGTTAATTTTGAAAATTACGACACATTGTATTAACCCAAAGAAAATGAGTAAAATAACGTGAGTTCGAGATAAGAATACTAAAAAAGCATCAATTTTTTGGTATCCACATAGGTTGTTTTGAGACTGGGTTTCTTTTCTGCAAAGTTGTAGGCGATCAATGCTGAGAATAGATTCGTAAGGAAGTTTTTTGGGCTTCGATGGCGGGAGTGTTCTATTTGAAAGATGTTTTTGAGTTGATCAATAATGGTCTCACAAATCGCTCGTTTACGCAACAAAATGGCATCGGCCATCGGAATCACCAACTTGGTTTTCATGTTCTTTCGGAGCTTGGTTACCAGGTGAATGCCCTGATGGAATAATCCCTCAAACAGCTCCTTAGAAATGTAGCCTTTATCCCCGTAAAGCTTGCCAAACAGCTTGTCGATAAACCCCTTCATCTTCAAAGGTTTCCGGTCATCTGTATTGCCCGCTGTGAGCATAAAATCCACGACATGCCCCGTATCACTGGTAATCAGGTGCAATTTAAATCCGTAGAACCACCCTATTGAACATTGCCCGCGCTGGGCCAATCCAGTAAATACCTTGTGCGAATGAATCCGACGGTTATGACAGACGCGAAGCGGCTTGGAATCGATAAAACTGATGCCGGTGCACTGGCCGGTGGCCCTGGTTTTCAGGTAAATGGCCAGCGGAACGATCATCTGGCCGCTGAGCTCGGTAAACCGGGTATAACTAACCAGGCCGGGGAATAGATCCCGGAGTTGCTTGCACACGTAATCGGAGTAGAATTTCTTGAACGTGCGGATGCCAGTTGTTTTCTTTCTTCTTTTTCATAGAATATGAATGATGATTTCTGTTCTGATATAGTATTAGAAACTTTGAAAACCGTTTTTTTACCCAATATCTTCGATACCGGGATTTTAAAGCTCTTTTCGCTTAAAAAATGATCAAAAATACTGGGCTAGTCTAATCGGCATCTCTTACAAGGCGAATGCTGTTTGCGATACAATTTACAGCTTAGAAATGAGTAATTGTTACTCACGTCTCAAAGCAAGAGTAACGTTACCACTGTTTCTGTATTATTGGTGTACATTTTTTATATATCAAGAACACCCCTGAATCCAATGTGAAACATATTATTGTCTGGTGGTGTGCCGCTTCTGGCCGAAACCCGGAAACCATGGCAATAAGATTCATGACACATAAATGATCCCCCTCTAATTACTTTCTCGGTATTCGGACCCGGCTCAAAATCATCGTCTAATTTATCATATGGGCGAAACCAGCTGGATGTCCACTCCCATACATTCCCTCCCATATCTGTGAGGCCAATTTCTGTCTCTCCAAATGATCCGACTGGGGATGTCATCAGATAACCGTCATCAGCAACGTTCTCCACCGGAAACTGCCCATTCCACGTATTTGCCATATGCTCACCTTCAACGACGAGTTCTGTCCCCCAGGCGTACCGGTTATCCCGATCCGTAATACCCCGTGCGGCATGCTCCCACTCAAACTCTGTGGGCAGACGCTTTCCAACCCAATTCAGATAGGCTTCGGCATCCTCAATTGTTAATAGTGTAACGGGATGGTCGTCATCTGCTCTTGGATTCGATTTCCCAAGTGGATACTCCCAGTTTACTCCTTCTTGAATGATCCACTGTGCATTATCAAAATCAAATACAAGGCCGTCACCAATAATCTCCGAATAGGTTTGATATCCTGTGGCCTCCACAAATTCCCGAAATTCTCCCACAGTAACCAGGTTTTGATCCATATAAAATGGATTTATATGCGTTTCAAAGACAGGCTTTTCAACCGGCAAACCCGACTCAGAACCAATTTGAGTTAATCCTCCAGGTATAAAAGACATCCCTTCAGGAGCATTTTCTTTGAATTTCGTTATTTCATCTTCAGAAATAGTAACCGCCTGTTCAGCGTCAAGTGCTTCACTGGCAATTCCAGAACCGTTCTCAGCCACATCTTTTTCACCCGAACATCCGCTTAAGAAAATCAACGGAAATAGTAGAACAATAAATAAACACAATTCTTTCTTCATAACTTCAAAAATAACAAATTAATTGGTTTCAGCTTTTTTTTCCTGATACACCCTTACAAAGTCCACTTCATAACTGATCGGAAATTCAGACTTTTCAGGATTACCCCCGTTTGAACCGATCGCAAGATTTAAAAGTATGTAGTGTGGCTGCCTGAATGGATTGAACCCATCATCATAGGTTGCATTCTCAATTTCCACCTTATTTAAAAGTTCATCATTCAGGTACAGTTTTATATACTCCTCAGACCAATTCATTTTCCATGTGTGAAAACGCTCGGGCCAGTCAGGTATTTTTTCTAAGTAGTCTGACAGTGGAATTTTTTCAGAATCCCAAACAACATCCCATCGGGAATCCCCTAACCAGGCAGCATTTGCCAATATGGTTGGTTCATCAGCAATACGATAAAACTCCATAACATCCACTTCGCCCCGTTCCGGCCATTGTCGATCATTACCCAGGGTCCAGATTGCTGGCCATGCCCCGAGAGTAGTATCCACCCGGGCCCTCACTTCCATTATTCCATATTGAAAAGAGAATTTATCTCTTGTATTGATGCTTGCTGATGTGTATTCAGCGTATTCTCTGTTTTTACGCCAGTCACTACTTTCGGAATCGTAATTTGAGTTCTTTATCCTTTCACGTTTGCCTTTAAAGATGAGACGTCCGTCTTCAATTCTTGCATTTCCGGGCTGATACCACTGCAACTCATTATTCCGTACAAACCCATGCTCAAAGTTCCACCATCTTTCATCAGGAACACCATCACTGTTAAATTCATCCGACCACACGAGCTCATACCCTTCCGGAACAGATGGTGGCGAGGTGTCTGGCTCATAAATACTGGTCATCTGAAACCGGTCCGGGTTCTCCTGGTTGTACTGATTATTTTGGAGCAATCCCAGGTAAACGGGGGATATTAATCCCGACTCCCACTCTTCAGGTAACGCAACATATTCCTGGAATTTCTCAAATTTCTCAATGGAGATGTTGTATTCTTCTGCAATGTCTTTTGTAAGATTATACAGTTCAACAGAATTTTCAGTCAGATTCAGGTACTTGTAATTATGGGTTGCCATTGCAATCCAGTCGCGATCACTATTCCTCCAAAAAAGAGCTTTATGAGGCTGATCACTATTTTCACCGGTCAGAAATGGGACGAGGTCAACTCCATCCGGCTTATTCGACGGCTCTGCTCCCGCATGTGCAACTGAGGTTGCAAAAATATCAAGAGAGCTTACAGGTTTATCGTAATCCAGGTTTTTTGGAAGTACAGCCGGCCACGAAACAGCATAAGGCACCCTGACTCCGCCTTCATAAAAATCACCTTTAAAACCTCTCAATGGTGAATTATCAGAAGCATTATCGAAGGTAGGGCCACCGTTGTCTGACAGAAAGAAAATCAGGGTATTCTCAGTCAATCCATGTCTGTCAAGAGTTTCATAGAGATCCCCAACGCCATCATCAACCGCACTGATCATCGCAGCATATGTTCGGCGTTTTTCATCGTCAATATGATCGAACCTGCTCAAATATTTCTCCGTTGCCTGCATTGGTGTGTGAGGTGCGTTGTACGAGAGGAACAAAAAGAATGGAGTTTGTTCAGCGTGTCGCTCAACAAAGTCTGCCGCTTCTCTCGAAAGTGCATCGGTAAGATATTCATGTTCGACAACGCGCCCGTTATTTCTCATTATGCGGGTTCGGTATCCATCCCATTGTGCTCTTGCTTCAGTTTTGTCACGTATCGTCCACTCTTCCGGAAAGTAGTGATGCC
>CAZXYQ010000198.1:0-4190 GCA_964644975.1 uncultured Rhodohalobacter sp. | reverse complement strand
GGCGCCGGATATACATATGGAGCTTCAAAACTTAGCGGGATTCCCAACCACCAGTAAAGGAGCAGGAAGATGGTCCACGTAATTCCGAAAATAATGGAGTACGGAATCATCATGGAGATCAGGGTTCCGATCCCGGTGTTCTTTACATAGCGCTGACAAAATACAACCACAAGCGGGAAGTACGGCAGCAGCGGTGTGATAATGTTTGAAACGGAATCACCCACACGATACGCCGCCTGCGTGAGATCGGGCGAGATACCGAGCTGCATCAGCATCGGGACAAATATCGGAGCAATCAGCAACCATTTAGCTGAAGCTGAGCCAACCAACAAATTTACGAAAGCACTTAAAAAGATGATTCCCACAATTGTAACCTGTCCCGGTAACGCCAGAGCTTCAAGTGCATTTGCGCCTTTGACCGCTATCAACAGCCCCACATTCGACTGGTTAAACGCATCAATAAAGAGCGCACAGAAGAACGCCATCACAATATAATAGCCCATGCTCTCCATCGACTTAGTCATGTTGTTAATCATGTCTTTAGAGCTGTCATATTTACCTGATACATATCCATAAACCACGCCGGGAATCAGCAACAGAACAAAAATCAGCGGAACTATCGCCTGCATAAGAGCGGCATTTGGAGAAAAGAGTGAACTCACTTCAGGGTTTTGCCAGTCAGGATCACGAAGCCCTGAACTTTCCGGCCAGGCCCAAAAAAACAATCCAACAATTCCGACCATCATTGCGGTAAACCCCCACCAGAATGCTTTACTTTCCTGAGCAGAAACGGTTTCCATTTGAGGCATTTGATCCTCATCTCCATCTACTTCTATTCCTTCAAGACGTGGCTCCACAATTTTGTCGGTAATATACCAGCCTACCAAAACGATTAGGAGACAGGATGCTGAAGTGAAGTACCAGTTATTAATCGGGTTGATTGTCATTGCCGGATCGACAATTCGCGCGGCTTCAAGTGTAATACTGGAGAGCAGCGGATCGATAGCCGACGGGATAAAGTTGGCAGAAAAACCACCGCTCACCCCGGCAAAAGCAGCTGCAATTCCGGCAAGCGGGTGCCTCCCGGCCGCATAGAAGATCACGCCCCCAAGCGGAATCACCAGCACATATCCGGCATCAGCGGCCGTGTGACTAATGATCGCAATAAAGATAAGCATAGGTGTTAAAAAAGAAGCCGGTGTAAAACCGAGCAGCTTTTTCAAGCCCGCATCAATCCAGCCGGAGTGTTCGGCAACACCAACACCCAGCATCGCAACCAGAACAATACCGAGTGGGGCAAACAGTACAAAAGTTTGTATCATGCCTGCCAGAAAATCAGCCAGGCTGTCTCCCGTGAGCTGATTTTGGACCACGAGCTCCTGACCTGTTCTCGGATCTATCTCAGTAAAGCTCAATTGAGCGAGAGCGGCTGACGTGATCCATACAATGATCATCAGCCAGAAAAAAAGCATGGCCGGATCGGGAAGCTTGTTCCCGGCCGTTTCAATGATGTTTAAAAATTTATCAAACAGTGTTCCCCGGCCCTCTGACTCTGGAACTTCTTCGGTTTCCTTTTCAGTAGATGGATTATTGTCGTCTGCCACGTGGTTCCTTATTGATTAGTTGTCAATAGAATCTGAAAGATGGAAAATAAGAGATTCATCAATCGATGCAACTATTTTGAACAAATTTATTGAATTGTTCTTCTTTCGGGTTGGTTTAGGATATTTTATCCTTTTGTTAGACATCGGAGTGTCATTCATCAGTTTAACATTCTATGTTATTAATGAAGGCACTAACCGCTCTCAAGGGTAACCGTATAACCATCAGCATAAACAAATAAAACCTGTAACCCATGGACAAGACCTATTATAATCCCGAAGATCTGAAAAAATTTGGGGATGTTGGCGAGTTTCAAAAAGAACTTGCTGATAAATTTTTTGACTATTATGGCACCGTATTTTCCGACAGTGCGCTCACCGCAAAGGAAAAATCGCTAATTGCCCTGGCCGTTGCCCACGCCGTTCAGTGCCCCTACTGCATCGATGCTTACACGGAGGAGAGTCTCGAAAAAGGATTTTCCGAAGAGCAGATGATGGAAGCTGTGCACGTTGCAGCAGCCATACGCGGAGGCGCATCTTTGGTTCACGGCGTTCAGATGATGAACAAAGTGGATAAGCTAAGTATGTAGAGTAGATAATAGATATGAGATTTGAGATGTTAGATTTTTTCACTTCTCACTTTTTCCCTCTCTACGAACCCTCAGCGTAGTAGAAATTTTTCACCTTTCAGTTTTCACTTTTCAGTTATAAAATGAAGTCTTTAATCGCACAGCAGCACGCGCTATCTCACCCGGAACGACAAATCGACGTGATCAACAATCACAACGAGAAGGTGAGGGGGTTTGATAAATTTGAAAAAAAACTTAAAGAGATTGACCTCTTTCCGCTAAAACCGACCGTCATCGAAATTTTCCAGATCAATGTTGGTTACATGTGCAACATGACCTGCAAACACTGTCATGTAGATGCCGGGCCCGACAGGACCGAGATCATGACCAAAGAGACGCTTCAATATTGCCTGGAGGCTCTGGAAGGCTCCGACATCGAAACCGTAGACCTGACGGGAGGAGCTCCTGAGATGAATCCGCATTTTCGCTGGTTTGTGGATGAGGTTTCAAAACTGGGTAAATCTATTATTGTTCGTTCGAACCTGACGATCCTCGACACCCGAAAATTTGAGGACCTTCCTCAGTTTATGGCTGACCGGGGAGTGGAGATCACCTGTTCGCTTCCGTTCTACAGCAGGCGGCGGACTGATGCTCAGCGCGGCAAAGGCACCTATGATAAATCGATGAAGGTGCTTAAACTTTTGAATGAGATCGGTTACGGCCGTGATGAAAATCTGCGTCTGAATCTTGTTTACAATCCCGTTGGTGCGTTTCTGCCACCTGAACAGAAATCACTTGAGAAAGACTATAAACAGAGACTCGGCGATGAGCACGGTATTGTCTTTAACGATCTCTACACCATCACGAACCTACCGATCAGCCGTTATCTTGACTTCCTCGTTCAGAGCGGAAACCTGGAGGAGTATATGGAAAAACTGATTACCGCTTTTAACCCCGGAGCAGCGCAGGGCGTGATGTGCCGAAATACGATCTCCATCGGCTGGGACGGTTCGCTCTACGACTGCGACTTCAACCAGATGCTGGAGATGAAAACCAATCACGGTGCGCCGGATCATATCCGCGACTGGAATGAAGAAGAACTAAACAATCGCGAAATTATCGTAAATCAGCACTGCTACGGCTGCACGGCCGGTATGGGCAGCAGCTGCGGCGGTTCTACAGCGTAAAAAGAAGTTTTCCCGATCCCGGCTGCATGCTGCAGTTGCAGACTGTCGGGTTTTGAGGGCTCTTCCCTAAATGCGAGGGCAAGGAACCCTGCAGCGGCGTGACACAGACTCCTGCATAGTTTGAATATTTATACGCCGCATATCTTTACCATAGCGATCCCTGTCATATCGACCAAGTGAGCAAAGCGAACGCGCGGAGATATCTCCCTGCGCTCGATACTAATTTAAACAAAGCCTAAAATACATTCCTTCCGATAACAGGGAGGTTTCTCGACTCCCTTCTACTTCGCTTCCGCTCCGTAGAATTCCGCTCAAAATGACAGGGGGGCTTTTTTCAGAACGCAGCGCTCAATATTCACAGCCACACCAACGCTCACCTCTGCGCCGCATGGGGGGGCTACTAATTAAATCGACTGGACATGAACAAACAAACTATGGAACATGCATACAGCTCAAATCCAGTGCCATTAGGCACGACGTCATATTATAACACCGGATTTCTCCCTGGGAGTGCCTTTGGCGTAATCCGGTGATTAGTGGATGAGACATAACCAAAAAGAGTGCCGTAGGCACGGTTCATCTCTTTTGGGTAACGGCTGTTCATCTTAAGTCCACACCGCATCAAAGAATGGAATGATCCATGCCTGACGGCACTGGGGATGGGAGGTTCATCTTTAGAACACATCACTACTCACTCCCTTTCCAAAGCAGGCTCAAAGGCAGTAATTCAAAATACGCGAGGCAGGAGCCACGCGCTACGTACACCCTCACTCACCAACTTTATCATCAATCTCCTTATCAAGCAAGACTGGATTTTCCGTCTGTTCATCTTT
>CAZXYQ010000197.1:0-4191 GCA_964644975.1 uncultured Rhodohalobacter sp. | reverse complement strand
ACCCAAGAGAAGCTGTTGAAGCCGATATAGAATTCAGGCCGGTAGGAACCGGTGCCTATCGTCTTCGCACAGGGCAATCGAACGAAAGTATAGTTTTGACAAAAGATGATTCAGAAAGAGCTTCAAGCAGAATAGTTCAGCCGAGTGTAAATAGAATTGATCTTATTTTTCCAGAAAATGAGAGTCAATTGTTCCAAAAATTTGCAAGAGGAGAAATCGACTGGATACCGGAAATTGGGCCGGAGATTGCCAAAAATGTTTCCGATACAACATATAATTTAATACCGGTTTACCAGGATCGTTACCGAATAAACAGTTCTTCATCCTATCGAAATACTTTTATCCATTTAAATGATAATTTTAGAGGGAATCTGCATTGGTTAAAAAATAGACTAAACGAATTTGGCGAAGACAATTATGAGTTGCGTGGCAGCTATACAATCAATGAACTTTCTGTTCCTGATGATGAACTTGGTGAACCCGATTCAGCCTATATGATCAGCTTTAGTGAGGATTATTTGGTGAGAAGCTTTTTATCAAGAGTTCGTAGTAATTATCTTCAGCCGGATGCTGAAATGCGTTTTTTTGATACAAGAGTTGCCGACTCAAGAACAGCTATCTACACCAAACAAAGTGATTCCTTTCACAATTCTTACATCGATTTAAACCAAGATTACTGGATAAAAATTAATTCACGCATCATACAGCTTTATCATCCGCACATAAGTGGGATGAACGATAATTTGGTGCCCTGGAAATTATTTATTGAGCACATCCGGGTTAAATCAGATGAATCACGCTCTATATGAAATTCTCAATTATAGCCAATCCCGAAAGGTATGCTATCAGGGATCCATTTACAGAAACCCTGATCTGGTGTGATCAAAATAGTCACCACCTGTTTATTCCGGAATCGTTAAAAAAACTAATCCCGGTCAGTGTTTCTCCTGAAAGTTATACCCTTCTCCGAAATGAAGAAGATTGTGCATCAGAATCTGATTTGGTTGTTGCAATTGGGGGAGATGGAACGATGCTTCATACAGCCCAAATCATTAAAAATACGAACATACCGGTTTTAGGAATTAATACAGGAAAACTGGGATTTATGGCTAATGTGCAGCCTAATGACGTAAATAGTGCTTTAAGTACAATTGTTGAGGGTAAACATAAAACAGAAAAAAGATCTTTTCTCAAAGCATCAACAAAGAATACCGAATTCCATGCTTTGAATGAGTTTTTATTCAGCAGAAAAGGATCAACATCCCTGGTAACACTCACTGCATATTATGATGATCAATTACTAAATCGGTTTTGGTCAGATGGGTTAATCATTTCAACCCCAACCGGATCAACAGCATATAATCTTTCAGCAGGCGGCCCAATAGTAATGCCGGGAACTCCGGTTATGGTAATTACCCCCATTAATCCTCATACACTTACCACACGGCCATTGGTGGTACCCTCAAACAGAGAACTGAAAATCAAGGTAGAAGATGATTCAGAACACATCATTTTCTCGTATGATGGCAAATCAGTTGATGAAAATATTTCTGAAGTTAGTATTACTCAAAGTGATGCATTCATAAATCTTGTGCAGCTGCCGGACCAAAGCTACTTTAAAACACTTCGTGATAAATTGATGTGGGGGGCGGATAATCGAGAGAAGAAGTAATAAAAGTCGTATTTTATAACAACCGCTAATCGTAATTAAAAAACAAGAAAAATACTATGAAAGTAACCGTAGTTGGCGCCGGGGGTAATGTTGGTTCAACAGTTGCCCTCTCCATTGCACAGCGCGATTTTGCGAAAGAAGTTGTAATGGTAGATATAGAAAGAAAAGAGAACGACAAAATTTTTCATCCATCTAAAGGACGAGCTCTTGATCAATGGCAATCAGCTCCCGTATTCGGGTTTGATACCTATCTGAAAGGAACCGTTGATTATAAAGATACTGCAAACTCTGATGTTTGTGTAATAACTGCCGGCGTTCCAAGAAGACCGGGAATGAGCCGTGATGACCTGCTCGAAATTAACGCAAAAATTGTTGATTCAGTTACAAAACAGCTGATGGAGCACTCACCGGATACCATTATTATTGTGGTTTCGAATCCGCTCGATGTGATGACTTATGTTGCATATGCTGCAAGCGGCCTCGATAAAAATAAAGTAATGGGAATGGCCGGAATATTAGATACAGCTCGTTATCGTGCATTTTTGGCTGAAGAATTAAATGTTTCTCCTAAAGATATCCAGGCTTTATTGATGGGTGGCCATGGTGATACAATGGTTCCGCTGCCACGATATACAACTGTTGCCGGTATTCCCGTTACCCAGTTAATCTCAGAAGATAAACTGGATGCCATTGTAGATCGTACGAAAAAAGGCGGAGGCGAAATTGTAGGGCTTATGGGAACATCAGCCTGGTATGCTCCCGGTGCTGCATCTGCACAAATGGTTGAGGCAATTATGCTGGATCAAAACCGTATTTTCCCATGTGCAGCTAAGCTCACAGGTGAGTATGGTATCGATGATCTTTTTATCGGTGTGCCTGTAAAACTGGGGCATGGCGGTATTAAAGAAATAATTGAGGTTGATTTAAACAAAGAAGAACAAGATCTTTTAAGTAATTCAGCTTCAGCTGTTCGTTCAACTATGGACGACTTCCATAAGCTGATGGACAAATAAACCGCAAAATAACTGAAGACTGGCTCTTCACTACTTGCAATTTTAAAACCCCGGCAGTTTAAACTGTGCGGGGTTTTTTATTTTCAGCCATTAAACTTTTGTAACAATCTCTACAAAAATGGCTCTAATTCTTAAGATAGACACTGCTATAATCATAAATATTTTCTAATCCGTATAACTCTATGAAAAGCAGCGTTTTTTTGATATCGTTGACATAGTACAACTAAAGAAAAACCACCATGATAGGGTACAGTGAAGTCATACAAACAATGGCGGCCATGATGATCTTCTCGATCATACTGATGAACGCCAATTATATGATTCAAAGAAATACAACCATGCAAATTCAAGGTGAATTAGAGCAGGAAGTAATTTCTTTAGGACAGGAGATTATTGAAGAAGCCCGTTCAAAAAGTTTTGACCAGGTTACAATAAACGCTGCGGCACCTCCGGTAAATATACCGGGTGATTTTACAGCTCCAGGAAATCTTGGGCCTGACGCAGGTGAAACTCAGCGAACATTGTTTAATGACTTTGATGATTATAATGGCTGGGAAGAGATAGTAACAACCTCGCATGGCGACTTTAGTCTGCGCTCTGAAGTTTTTTATGTGGATCCCAACACATTTGAACAGACATTGACCAGATCAACGTTTAAAAAAATTGTTGTAACTGTTGAAAGTGAGTATCTAAGAAGTGGCGGAGAACCGAGGCAATACAGGCTCGAATTTATAAGAAATTACTATGCGGATTAATTGATGATGGAGATTTTGAAATGAACCTTGGTTTAATCACAAGTTATATAATTGCCGCCCTTCTGCTCCTGAGTATACTGGCAATGAATCTAAATGTACAGAACAGCAGTGCTGAACTGACTATTACACAAATGACGAAAAATCGTCTCATGAATATTACGACTATGCTGAATGATGACCTTCCGAACATGGGATATGATGTTGATAAATCATCCCAGGAAAGTATGGGCTCCATTCTTTTAGATGCAGATGATAACCGAATTGAATTTTACAGAAACATTCAGAGCGATCTCACAAAAGACCCTGACAGGGTAATTTGGGAATTATTGGACGAGTCTCCCCCAAATGCAAATAATCTTAATGTTAAAACTTTAATACGGGTCGTAATTGACGGAAATACAGGTGTACCGGATACAACTCACATAAGAAGCGGAGTTACACACTTTGAATTACGTTATTATAATACTGTTGGAAGTATACTAACTGACAATATGCCTTCTCCTGTTACTATCGGAGATGTAAAACAAATTCATTTACGTCTTGAATTACAAGCGGATGAAAAGCTGTATAACCGGGCCTCCAGTGATGGGCGTTATGTTCGGTCGGTATGGGAAAAACGTTATACCCCACCAAATTTACAATTCAATTAAAATAAATAGGTGAACTATTATGGGACGAGCAATGATCATAATCTGCTTTGGAGTATTAGTAGCCCTTGGCTTTGTGGCTCACAGTACCTCTACAACAGGGA
>CAZXYQ010000196.1:0-4213 GCA_964644975.1 uncultured Rhodohalobacter sp. | reverse complement strand
ACTCCGATGGAAAGCTCATCACAGCGGTGAAAGATCATCAGAACGTTAATGAGCTGAACTTTGAGAATGTGCATGCTCTCTACATCTGGGATATGAACAGAGAGACAGGTTTATTACACGGTAAGTTTTCAACCACACTTGATCAATTGGACTCTTTTAAAAAATACCCCCTCATGGCTACTGATAATCAGGCAGAGTATGTTTATTACGTGTTCAACACAGATTATTCTGTATTCAGGTTAAACATAGAGACAGGTGAAATTGAAGCAACCTCAAGATACAGGCCTGAAGGGTACAGAGAGCGAACCATGGAATTCGATCACACGAATAACTACCACTTTACTGTAAATTTCTCGAGAGAGTTCAGCATGCACATTACGAATGTAACAGGTATTGGCTATCTGGGAGAAAGGCTTGTCGTCGTATGGAATAATGCCAATCAAAACTACATTCAGAACACCTACTATGATGCTGAAAATTATGATCACTTCGGCGTAGTCTACGACCTGCCGGATCTCTCCAACCCCCGTGAATTTACTCTGCCCGGGAAATTTCTCGGTACATGGGGAAACCGTATGCTAATCGAAGAAAATGATGATGTGATGGAATACACGATCGGGTTTTATGAATTTGAGTAATTAATTATCAAATGTGGCAGAAGTCATTAACTCGAGTAGCAGACAATAAACTGAGGACAGTTCTTTGAAACGTATGTAGAGAATTGAGTTCACGTTGTGTTTTGAAGGGGATCTTTCTGATGGGCACTATATAATGTATTTTTTAGACTCATGGGTGGCGGCACGGCGAACCGCAGTACGTGCCCCGGTTCGTTGATCTGGGCCTGAGAGAATAAGATTATAATTCTAAATTATCTGTCAAATTGCATTCAGAATGGGAAAGAACAATTGAACACGGTGTGCAGAAGAAGGAACTAATGGTGTGTTCTTGAATGGATCAGAGGCCCGAGAAGTTGACAATTGGCAAAATCTGAGAGTAATAGAGAGAAATAGAAAACAAACAGGCCGAATCATTGGATATAATTTTCCAGAGAGTGAAAGGGGATTTGTCCAAGATATTATCACAAAAAAGCCCTATTTTTGATGATTGAAAGATTTTTGAAATGTTTTTAGCTGCTGGGGCTGCATACTGATATCACATCTCATTTTTGATGTGCTTTTCTCATAGTTAAATGAGCCTTGAATGGTGAAACGTTCAGAAGCAATAATCCGTCCCGGCAACGCAATAGATTTATAAATCATAAAAAGAAAACAGAGGTTTAATAATGGCCGATAAGAATCCACTTCTAAAAACAAGAATTCCAATTCCCGGAGCTGACAATAATGTCCATGCTTATAGTTTGAAAAAACTTGAGGAGATGGGCTATGGTTCTGTTAGTAAACTGCCTTTCACGATAAAAGTTCTCCTTGAAGCTGTTCTGCGAGAATATGACGGATATACTGTAACAGAAGATGATGTAAAAATTCTGGCTGATTATAACGCCAAGAATCCAAGCGGTGAAATTCCATTTAAGCCGTCGCGTGTAGTGCTGCAGGATTTCACCGGCGTACCCGCCGTAGTTGATCTCGCTGCACTCCGATCCGCGATGAAGCGCATGGGCGGAAATCCGCAATCCATCAACCCGCAGGTTCCGGTTGACCTTGTGATTGATCACTCAGTACAGGTTGATATGTTTGGCCAGGAAGCCGCATTTATGTTCAACGTTGAGCGCGAGATGGAGCGAAACAACGAGCGGTACGAATTTCTGAAATGGGGACAAAAAGCATTTGATAACTTCCGGGTGGTGCCTCCGGGCCGCGGAATTGTTCACCAGGTAAACCTTGAATACCTGGCGAAAGGCGTATTTACAAGAAAAGAAGATGACGGCGTGACCGTCGCCTATCCAGATACGCTGGTGGGAACCGATTCACACACCACCATGATTAACGGACTTGGAATTCTTGGATGGGGCGTTGGCGGTATTGAAGCGGAAGCTGCGATGCTGGGACAGCCTATTTATATGCTGGTTCCCGAAGTAGTGGGAGTGAAGCTGACCGGAAAACTCCGTGAAGGGATCACCGCAACCGACCTTACGCTGACCGTTACCGAAATGCTGCGCCGACACGGTGTAGTGAGTAAGTTTGTAGAATTTTATGGTCCGGGACTTAGCAATATGAGTCTGCCGGACCGCGCGACGATCGCGAACATGTCACCCGAGTACGGAGCAACAATGGGCTTTTTCCCGATTGACAGCGAAGCGCTGCGTTATATGCGCAGAACCGGCCGAGATGAAAGTCTTGTGAAGCTGGTTGAAGCATATACCAAAGAGCAGGGGCTGTTCAGAACCGATGATACTCCCGATCCTGAGTTTTCAGAAACGCTGGAGCTCGATCTTGGTGATGTTGAAACTTCCCTTGCCGGACCAAAGCGTCCGCAGGATCGAATCACCCTGCCTAATATGAAGAAAACATTCGAAGCCTCACTCACAAGTGATGATCCGACGATGGGCTTTAACCTGACGCAGGAAAAACTGGCCAACAAAGGAATATTTAAAAATGGCCAGACAATCGAAATGAAGCATGGGGATGTGGTTATTGCGGCGATTACAAGCTGTACCAATACATCCAATCCGAGCGTGATGCTGGGTGCGGGAATCATCGCCAAAAAAGCGGTAGAGAAAGGAATGAAAGTTCCCGCCTTTGTGAAAACCTCGTTGGCACCGGGTTCTCGTGTGGTAACGGAATACCTGAATGAAGCCGGCCTGACCGAGTACATGGATAAACTTGGGTTTAACCTTGTGGGCTACGGATGCACAACTTGTATTGGAAACTCCGGTCCGCTCCCAGAAGCAGTTGAAACTGCTGTGAAAGAGGGCGACCTGATTGTTGCCGGTGTTCTTTCCGGAAACCGAAACTTCGAAGGGCGAATTCATCCATATGTGAAAGCGAACTATCTTGCATCACCGCCACTGGTGGTAGCATACGCGCTCGCGGGTACGGTTGATATCGATCTGGACAAAGATCCGATCGGCAAAGATGGAGACGGCAACGACGTATACCTGAAAGATATCTGGCCTTCATCGGATGAAATCGCCGAATTTCTCGACGAAGCGATTCGTCCCGAGCTGTTTGATAAAATGTACGGCGATATTTTTGAATCGGAAGCGTGGGATAAAATCTCCGTTGGCGAAGGCGAACTCTATGAGTGGAAGCCGGAATCAACCTACATCCAGGAGCCACCATTCTTCCAGGGAATGGGCGAGAATCCTGAGCCGATCAAACCGATTACCGGGGCCAAAACTCTCGTGAAAGTGGGTGATTCCATTACGACCGATCACATTTCTCCCGCAGGAAATATCAAAACGGACAGCCCTGCCGGCGAATACCTGATTGACAACGGAGTTGAAGTACGCGATTTCAACTCGTATGGATCACGACGCGGAAATGATCGTGTGATGACCCGCGGAACCTTTGCAAATGTGCGGTTTAAGAATCAGCTTGCACCGGGTACGGAAGGCGGGTTTACCAAGTACCACCCAACCGGGGAGGTCACAACGATTTATGATGCCGCGGAGCGCTATAAAAAAGAGGGTACACCTCTTGTAGCACTGGCAGGTAAAGAGTACGGAACCGGATCATCCCGCGACTGGGCCGCAAAAGGAACTATTCTTCTTGGAGTGAAGGCGGTAATCGCAACTTCATACGAACGAATTCACCGCTCAAACCTCGTAGGGATGGGCGTTCTCCCGCTGCAGTTTGCTGATGGCGAAAGCCACACATCACTCGGACTCGACGGATCAGAAGTGTACAATATTTATATTGATGACAACCTGAAGCCGCGTCAAACCGTAAAAGTAGAAGCGAAGAAAGCCGACGGAACTGTCGTGAAATTTGACACGGTTAACCGCATCGATACGCCGGTGGAGATTGATTATTTTCGCAACGGCGGCATCCTCCACAAAGTCCTTCGGGACTACGTGGAAGAGGATAAGAAGCAGCGGGCGTAACACCTACTGCGGTAAAATATATTCTAAACCTGCCGGGACTTCAGTGATCCGGCAGGTTTTTTTATGGACGGCAGATCCGCAGAATGGCAGAAATCTCAGACCTCCAAGGTTTTTAAAACCTTGGAGGTCTTGATTAGATCCGCAATGTCTTTTTGAGACATTGCGGATCTTTCCTGCGTGCAAAGAATCCAATTTACAATCACACCATCT
>CAZXYQ010000195.1:0-4264 GCA_964644975.1 uncultured Rhodohalobacter sp. | reverse complement strand
TTTAAACCACTCTGAAGTCTCCCTGTCATAAGCTCTGGCAGCTTCCTTATCAGGGTATACCATCATGGATGTTCTGGGCTTTTCCTTATTGATGTTCAAAACCTCAATATTATCCCATTCCGGTCGGTCCTGGGCACATGCAAATTGAGTGCTAAGAAGGATTAATCCTATTAGCAAAAAGTGGCAGAAGTAAAAACTGGCTTTCATGATTCATTTATTTGACGTTTATATTTAAAGCACAGAAATCAAATGTCACCGGGTAGTTTAGCTATCAAATCTAAAAATTGCTCTTTTGTTCGATAAAAAAATTTGGCAGCTCCTTCACAGAGAAATTTGCTTATTGAACTTACTTCTTCAGATTTCTAAATGATTAGCGGGCAAACACCTTTTATTGTCATGTTGGTCATACTCATCAGACAGCGAAAATGTGAAATCGATCATAAATGTTATCGATAACATAGAGGAAAATAAAGATTCTCATGTTAGAGTCAAATTTTTTTATCGGTAAATCAGATTTACCAGGAAATGCGGTATACAGTTTTGCTCGTAAACAGTTCACCCGGTTCAAGTGTTGCGCTTGGAAACTGAGGTTTATTAGGCGAGTCAGGGAAATTTTGTGTCTCCAGGCAGAAAGCTGTTTTGGCTTCATATGGAATACCCTCTCTGCCAACATCCTGCCCGTTTAACGCATTTGCAGTGTAGAATTGCAAACCCGGCTCGGTTGTTTCTAATTCAAGCATACGGCCGGAATTCGCCTCACTAACTCTTGCTGCAAACTCAGGTGAGTGTTTATCTCTCTTACGCAGTACAAAATTATGATCATAACCGTCTGCAATATTCAATTGAGGATCATCCAGATTCCAGTCGCGCCCCATTGGTTTCATTTTCCTGAAATCCATTACACCATCAGCTACCGGTTCTATTTCACCGGTAGGAATCATCGCCTCATCTACCGGGGTATATGAGTCTGCATTTATAGCAATCATGTGATTGGCAACCGAACCACTTCCCGCGCCTGCAAGATTAAAAAATGCATGGTTGGTCAGATTAATGATCGTTTTTTTTATCACTCACAGCCTTATAGGTAATAGACAGCTCACCTAAATCATTCAGGCTGAATGCAACTTCAATATCCATGTTTCCGGGATACCCGCCTTCGCCATCCTCTGATCTGTATTTGAGTGTTATACAATCGTCAGTTTGCCGGGAAACATCCCAATCAACGGTATGAAGTCCACTATCTCCCCCATGGAGGTGATTATCCGATTCATTTTTCTGAAGTTGGTAAGTTTCACTATTGAGTTTAAAAGTACGGTTGGCAATTCTGTTTCCAAACCTACCGATCGTAGCACCAAAATAGCCATTATCGGAATTCAGATATTCTTCAATAGAGTTAAACCCTAACACAATATCATCGATCTTGCCATTTGAGTCAGGCACCAAAAAACTAACAATTCGAGCACCATAGTTTATAACACTAACCTCTACTCCCTTTCTGTTTTTGATTCCGTATAGTGATACATCAGAACCATCAAGAACTGTTTTAAACCGATCTTTTTTCGGTGGTGATTGGGTTATCAGTACATTAGTCATCATTCGTGCTTTATGGGTTTGCGCAGATACTATTTGTAGCTCTCAATTATAAATTGCAATGTTAACGATATCAGACAGATTAAACGAAAAAATTTGAAGCGTAGAGGCTACTAAAAAAATTTAAATCCGGACAGCTTTAGCAATTACAAATATGCCGGCTGAATTTTCATCATTGAAATAAGATCATTGCTGCCTCTCATTTATGTTGCAACCGGCCGATTTTTTTTATAAAATGTTAGCGATAACAAAATCTGCTTTACAGGTAAAGTATTTTATTTTAAATACCATTTAAATCTGTCAGATTTTGATTGTCAATTAATAAGCGAACAAGCCCACTCAATTATTTCTCATGAATATATCCCGGACATGTATAATCACAACAGCACTACTGCTCATTTCTACGCAACTATTTATTGGCTGTTCAGACATAGATGATACCACAGATCAAAAAAAACCAAACATTTTATTGATCCTGACAGACGACATGGGATATAATGATGCGGGCTTCCAGGGATCAGAAGATATTTTGACACCCAACCTTGATAAGCTTGCAAACAATGGGATTATTTTTTCTGATGCGCATGTAACTGCAACAGTTTGCAGCCCCTCAAGAGCAGGAATTATAACCGGCCGTTATCAACAACGTTTTGGCCATGAAGCTAATGTTCCGCCCGCAGAATATGGGACAGACACAACACAAGTATTTTTATCGGACCTTCTTCTTGAACATGGTTATCGCACCTCTGTAAATGGAAAATGGCACCTTGGTTTTCTGCCTGAGTATCACCCAAACAGCAGAGGTTTTGAGCACTTCTACGGTTTTTTAGGCGGTCACAGAACCTATTATGCTCATGAATATCCTGAGGGTCATCCACGTGCGATGATGCACAATCGTGAACATGCACCTTTTACGGGCGACTATCTTACCGATGCACAGGGTGATAGTGCAATTGCATTTATTGAGCAATCTGGAGATGATCCTTTCTTCTTATTTCTCTCATTTTTAGCCCCCCACGCGCCTATGGAGGCTACTGAAGATGATTTAGCCCTGTTCGAGGGGCATGACCGACCGGAATATGCAGCTATGATGTGGGCCATGGATAGAGCCGTAGGAAATGTAGTACAAAGGCTCGAGGAACTCGATGAACTGGATAATACATTGATTTTCTTTTTTAGCGATAATGGAGGCTCACCGGCTAATTATTCCAATAATTATCCGCTCAAAGGGTTCAAAGGCAATAAATTCGAAGGCGGAACACGGGTTCCATACTTTGTTCACTGGGGCGATAAGATTGAAGGTGGCCAGGTATTTGATGGATTGACCTCCGCGCTCGACTTTTTCCCTACCAGCCTTGAAGCTGCAGGAGTAAAGATACCGGATAATCTTAACCTTGATGGTGTAAGTTTACTTCCATACATCAATGGAAACGTAGATGGTAGTCCGCACGACAGGCTCTTTTTCAGAAAGCTTGAAGGGGCTGCTGTACGTGACAAAATGTGGAAACTTATTCGCCTGGATGATTATGGCTATGTGATTTACAACCTGGAGAGTGATCCTTACGAAACGGAAAATCTTACAGAGGTTTACCCGGACAAATTCAATGAACTCAAAGCTGCACTCGAAGAATGGGAAAAAGAGCTGATTGAGCCCTGGTGGCAGGAATCAAAACCCTGGCAGCAGGTTACAAGAGAAATTCATAAATCGTTAATGCGTAATGAACCGATCAAACGAATAAGTCCCTGATCGGTACCCATTCGATAGCAGAGGTAATGACAACATTCAGCTACCTGTTGACATGACCGTGAGATTATCACCTCCGGTCCGAATGCGGTTCCTCTTCAGACGATTTGTCTTTTCAGGTAAGAATAGTCGCCATCGAATTGTCGAGACTTCACCCAAATAGTTTTTCAGTAAAGTAGATAATAAAGTCTTCTTGTTTAGGCTTGGAAGCGATCAAACCACCAAAAACCTAAAATCACAAGAAGAGCATGGTCATTTCTAAAGTACAACTCAGAGATTTAATTGCCAACCATCTCAAACAGCAAAACGGGCTCATTGGTTTGCTAGAAATAACTCTCAACGAGATGTTGAAGAACGAGGGCAACATGCATCATAAAGAAACCTTTGGCAACAAAGCCACTGGCTATAGGGCAAGTGAAAATTATGGTCACGACAAGCCCTTTGAACTGCTTGGGATTGGCCTGCAATAGATTAGGCTTGTGGTGGCTGATAGACTGAGATGGATGGAAGAAGCGTAGCCAAGGATTTATGTGCAGGCAGATTTTCAGTGCTGCGTAACGCATGTACATCGTCGGATACAGCCGCGGATTCGAAGCGAATATTAAAACGCTATTGGCGGAGGAACTCAGGGATGTATTTGTCGCGAACCACGTGTGGAGCGCCCTGGAAAAAGGCTGGCAACCATGACAGAAGATGTGTGAGAAGTGGCAGGACGAGTACCGTGGTTCTCCAGGTTGAAAATCGTTGGGACGTGCTTTAACTATCTGAAATACGACCACAGGATGCATAATATGTATCTATACCACCAACGTGTAGAGCGACTCAATAAGAAATGTTGACGGGTATAGAAGGGCCGAAACAGTAAGCCTGATGAAGATGATGTGACCACATTACTAGGTCATGTGGTGAAGAACAAACGAACATACATAA
>CAZXYQ010000194.1:0-4429 GCA_964644975.1 uncultured Rhodohalobacter sp. | reverse complement strand
GGAACCGGTGTTGGTGTCTGGCTCCAATGCAATTGCAGAGCGATCATTCCCTCTGTGACATCGCCGATCAAATCATTTCGTTCGGTTTTTACATCCCACATCTCAACCCCGTTCACCCATAATATAGCATGCGGATTTTCCCCCATAACCCGTAAACGAAAGGAATTCCAATCCCCCTGTACCCATACATTTTCAAGTTCTTCAGCCCTTGCTGTCGTAGTAGTCCTCAACATTTCTGAAATCAAGTCGGCTGTTGAGGGCTCTCCATCTCCTTCAATCTCTATTTGATACGCTGAACCACTCTCATTGGAACGAAAAAAGATGCCTCCATTTGTCCCGGGATCCGCCTTAACTTCAAGGTAAAGCTCAAAATCTTTATATTTTTGGTCCGTCAATAAAATACCCCCCTGACCATAAGGATACTGTTTCATGACAATGGCACCTTCATCCACATAAAAATTACCTACCGTTCCGTGGTGGTTTGTCCGGCTGATGTGCCAGCCCGTTAAATCCTTCCCATTAAAAATGGAAGTAAACCCCTCCGGTACTCCTTCGGGCTGCGCTTCGAGAGTTGTTATGGCCGTTAATTGAAATATCACACATAACAGAACAATGCCTGGTTTTCTAACCAGATTCCTGATGATACCTGACTGAGTTTGAGTACGTATAAACATGTTAATTGCAGGTTAATCAGTTCAGTATTTGCATGGATCAAATCGTATC
Source organism: uncultured Rhodohalobacter sp. (assembly GCA_964644975.1). Lineage (GTDB taxonomy): Bacteria > Bacteroidota > Rhodothermia > Balneolales > Balneolaceae > SW132. The sequence continues at coordinate 3,706 of CAZXYQ010000194.1, read as the reverse complement.
AAATTGTGTTTACTGGCTGAATTCGATTCCTGTTAAAATAAATAATGCATCATCATCTTCGGCCTCCCGATTGCGAAATATCAGGTACACGTCATGTATTCCCTCTACCCCGGATAAATTCACCTCAACAGGCAGACCCATAGCATCACCGAAGAAAGGACCGTCTTCAGCTGTTAATGTATCTGACTGAAACCGCTCCTGCGGCTCGCCAACCAGCGGGCCGTCCGGTGAATCCAGGCGGATTTCTATCTCGCCGCCCAAATAGTGCGACCAGTGCCAGAAACGGGTTAAAGCCCCTATTGTAATTTGGCTGATCCCTGTTAAATCGATCTGTTGAAATCCTATGTATGCCTGCGATCCGGAAACGAAGAATCCGGGATCAGTTGTAGATGGTGTGAATACGATTCCCTTATCAGAGAAAAAATCTGCATTTTCAGGTGCTATGAGGGGATATCGAAGTAATACAACATCTTCTCCGGTAAGATTGAGGTTTTCGGCCTCTTCGCTGCCTTCGTCTGTATAACTTGCATGAAAAATATACGAACCCCGTTCGTACGAGATATCAAAATACCTTTCAAGCCGGTCGCCAACTTGTTTTGGATCGTAAACCTTTGTAGTAAAACTCCCTTGCAAAGGCAGAGTTTCCGGACCCTGCTCCTCATGGTTCAGGCTGAGTATATAGTTTGTAATCTGCCGTGCTTCTGCAACTGGCAGCGTCGGATTGGGTGGCATAGGCGCTTCGCCCCATCTACCAACACTGCCCTCAATGATACTTTGTGAAAGATTTGCAGCTGCTTCATCAACCTCGTCATACCTGTCTGCAATATCGATATACGAAGGGCCTACCAGACCTGAATCCATTCTATGACAAGATTCACAATTATATTTAGTAATCAGTGTTCGTGCTTCCAGATGTTGCAGCGCCGATCCGGGGAGAAGCAAACCCTCATCCTGAAGTGCCGATAATTGCCCTTGAGAAAAACCTGAAGGTATGTATTCGGCCGTCAGCGATACCTGTCCCGGGGCAATGTCTCCATTTTTAAGACTGCCATCTTCAAGATCACTGACATGCACCCTGTAGTCAATCACCGCATCCGGAAAATAAAAGGATCGGTTGCCACGAATAATCTCCAATTGAACTTCCGGATTTTCGTTACCTGCTACAACCTCAAACGTATCTCTTCCACTGGCACCGTCAGGATCTGTAACTTTTAGTTCCAATCGGTACCTTCCCGCTTCCACCAGCTTGAAAAGTGGCTCAGGCTCAGTGAACTGCTGTATTGTTTCACCGGCATCAGAACGAATTGTCCACAAATAATCAAGATCGTCACCATCGTAGTCCACGGTTCCTTCCGAAGAGAGCTGCAGCTCTAACGGGATGGGCCCCGATTTGCGATCACTGCCGGCCCGGGCTACCGGTGCCCGGTTACCGGCGTTATATTCTATTCTGGAAATTCTCCCCTGATCACCTATACCGTATTCAACAAGATATAGATCTCCAGCCGGGCTAAATGCCATATCAAGGGGTTCATTGTGAGTCATTTGAGCATCTGGCAATAACCGCTCAATATTCAGGACTTCAGTACGATCTTGGCTCATCGTAATTACCATGATCCAGTTACGAACATAGTCGGTGACCAGCCATTTCCCTTCAAAATAGTCAGGAAATACACGTGGTGCGTCTGTTGCAAAATCTGCCCTGCGAAAGACCGGTCCTCCAACAGCAGAACGAGCTGCACTACCTAAAATGGGCCACTCCTCAGAAACACCATACGGATAAGCAATTAAAGATTGCTCTACCGGCGGCAGTTCGCGTAGTCCTGTATTGTTCGGAGATCTGTTCAAAGGAGCCTGCAGGTTATGAAGCTCACCAAAGGTTTTGGTCTCGTAGTCATATTGAGCGTATGGGCGACCGCCGTAAGAAAATGGCCAGCCGAAGTTTCCTGCTTTTCTGGCTACATTGAATTCATCATAGCCCATTGCTCCATACTGATCTGAGTCTGCACCTGCGTCCGGACCTACCTCTCCCCAGTGCAGATATCCTGTATGCGAATCAATAGACAATCTCCACGGGTTGCGGTTTCCCATTATATAAATCTCCGGACGGGTATTCGGCTCCCCTTCAGTAAAGAGATTTCCCTCAGGTATAGTGTAGCTTCCATTTGGCTGAGGCGTAATACGAAGAATAGAACCGCGCAAATCGTTTGTGTTGCCTGCTGTCCGTGCCGCATCAAACACTTCCGCGCTATCTTCATCATTTAAATAGTGAATAGCTTCATACTGACTTGCCTGGGTGGCGTCTCCTGTAGATAGATACAGATTCCCCTCTCTGTCCCATGTCATGCCTCCTCCAAAATGATATCCATCCGGCTGCTCCCATGGAATCTCCAGCATCACGATCTCTGAGCCCGTATCGATCGTGTTGTCCGAATCTAATGTAAATCGCGACAATCGCATATCTCCATCATCGGCTGCCGCTGAATAATAGATGTAAAGATGGCGGCTCTGCTCAAAATCCCGATCCAACAATAATCCAATCAATCCGGGGGCTGTTCCCTCATAAAGCGGCATAATTCCCAGCTCATCAATTTGAAAAGACTCGTCGTGGACGCGCTTTACTCCTCCTTTTCGCTCTATCCAATACACATAACCTTCAGTGTCAAAATCAAGTTGCATGGGTTCATCCAAACCATCTGCAATTACAATCTGTGCAAATCGAGTAGGGTCGGGCGGTTTTTGCGCGCTATTATTTTGATCTATAAATGTGCACCCTGATAGAGCAACCAGGGCAGCAAGTATTAGTAACCTACTATAATCCAAAATGAAAAAATCATTAGTATCTTTTAGTCGTATATATACTTCATCAATCAAACAAGATTAGCGCGATAAATAGGATTTAATAACTGAAACCGAGTTTATCCAGGCCATTCTGTACATCTTCATTTGACATAAATAAATCCCACAATAAACCACTTCTGTAATTCTCTATCATCACCACAATCGGCCCCTGATCGATAGCCAGATATCTATCCGGAAACCAGTTTTCGGTTTCACTAAAAGCATCGTAAAAACCATATTTACCAAACAGTTTTTGTCCATGTTCTTCATAAAAGTACCTCATGGCATCCATAGAATACTCCGGAGTATAGGGAATGGATGACAGCGCAGCTGTTGGTGTAATAACACCAAGATCGTTGTATGGTGAATGTGCAGAATAACCGTCAATTGAATAACTGGCCGTTAAGCCCCAGCTATTTTCGCCATAGCCCTCATAGCCAAGTGGATTTGAAATACAGTAGGCCCTGTTGATCAGGGTGTGATTTACATTATGCTCCCAATAGTTTGCATATTCATCTTCGAGATTCCTTGGATCAAGGCCCAAAAACGAGTAATGTGACCAGAATAACGGACCCCCAAATTGGCCAGCACCATTATGCCTGAGCGACAGATCATATCCATATGATGTGAAGTTAGCTTTAATATTTCCGTTCCTCGCCCACCCTTCATGATAGACTTCCGCAGGTATTGAGTGTGTTGGAGAAGCTGCGGCCAGCACGTAAATAATGAGAGCTTCATCATATCCCCTGATTGCGTGGTTCATTGCCCAGCCGTGATTGGGAGACCAATGCCAGTAGAGTACGTTCTGCTCACCCTGCCGGTACCAATCCCACTCTACTTCCAGCCAAAGGGTATTAATTTTTTCTGC
>CAZXYQ010000193.1:0-4455 GCA_964644975.1 uncultured Rhodohalobacter sp. | reverse complement strand
TCAAATTCGATATCGGTAAAGCCCTGTGCTGCGAGCTGAATGACGCGCTCGATGTAGTTCAGCGGCACCTGGCTGCGTTTCGCTTCTTTGATCGCCTTGCCCAGATCTTTGTTCTTAAGCGGATCACGGCTCATCGCGCCATTCATCTTCCGCCCGTCCACTTCAACCGGCGTGTTGCAGAGCTGAATAATCTCTTTGAGGTGCTTCTCGGTCATTTTTGATCCGGAAACAATCGCGGCAACCTTCTGCTCTTCACGAACTTTCCAGTTGATATACTCTTCAATGTCGGGGTGATCCAGATCGAGCGTCACCATTTTGGCGGCGCGTCGTGTGGTTCCGCCCGATTTGATGGCGCCAGCAGCACGATCGCCAATCTTCAAAAAGCTCATTAAGCCGGAGGATTTTCCGCCGCCACTCAGCTCTTCTCCCGCACCGCGAATACCGGAGAAGTTCGAACCCGTTCCCGAACCGTACTTAAATAGTCGAGCTTCACGAACCCAAAGATCCATGATTCCGCCTTCGTTCACCAGGTCGTCATTGACGCTCTGAATAAAGCAGGCGTGCGGCTGTGGGTGAGAGTAAGCATCTTTTGATTTCTTCAGTTTGCCTGTTTTGCCATCTACATAATAATGCCCCTGTGCAGGTCCATTTATTCCGTATGCCCAGTGTAGGCCGGTGTTGAACCACTGCGGGCTGTTGGGCGCCGCCATCTGGTTGGCCAGCATGTAGCAGAGCTCATCGTAAAAAATCTTTGCATCCTCTTCAGAATCGAAATAGTCGTTTTTCCATCCCCAGTATGTCCAGCACCCGGCCAACCGCGAAAACACCTGGCGACTGTCAATTTCATGCGTATAGCGATCATCCTCATCCAATTTCTTCAGCGCGGCTTTATTTTCTTCTGACCGCTGTAGCCATTCCGGTACACCCTTTTCCTTTACCTTTTTGAGCTCGACCGGAACACCTGCTTTTCTGAAATATTTTTGCGCGATAATATCAGTAGCAACCTGCGACCAGCTTTTGGGAACGTTCACGTCCTCCATCTTGAAAATAAGCGATCCATCGGGATTCTTAATTACTGACGTTCTGGCTTCAAAATCGGTTTTCTCAAAGGGGGTTTTCCAGCTTTTATTGGTGTGGAATCGACTAAATTTCATATAGATGTGTGCTGATTTAATACTTAATATTCTTGCTAAATTTATGGTGTCACAAGGGGCGTTGACACTCTAACCCGTCGGGCCTAATAATATATCCCCGATCGCGGCGCTCATCAAATAATTTCTGAAATACTTTTCCACAAAATGGCGGATGTTATCCACAAAGTCTAATTAGGAAGACAGGCAAAAAGAGAATATAAAAAATCTGGATAAACACTCCGTTCCCGAACCTCCCCCTCACAGGGCTTTTGAGTGGCTCTGCATATTTTATACACAATCATCGATCTGTGTAAAGTACTCTTACGCATTTGAAAAGAAGGTTTTTCGGAGTTATCCACAAAAGCACTGACTTATCCACAATCCAAACTCCGGCAATGCACTGCACTCAAAATAAGTTTAACTCTGTCACGCGCGGGTAAATTCAGTCGGGAAACCCTGGCCGATCGATCTATAAATCATGATTAATTTAAAATATAACTTCATATTTATAGATGTATATTTGATCATTATATTTGCAATGATATATCACATCTTTAAACATATTATTATTCAAATCAAAGGCTATACAAGTTCCATCAGTGAAGATAAGAACGTTATACGCCGGTATTTAGTGATGAGCCGAATGCATCAGTTAACCTATCAATCGAATGAAGCCGAAAATCTCGATAAATTATATCTGTCCGGGATTTTAATTGAAACAATTTTGTTACAAACAAATTATCGATTTGACCATCCCTATACCGGGAAGGTTCGTATATATATCGACTTAGTTGCTGAGCTGAACTGAGCTGCACGCCATCATTTATCTTTCATTAGGTTCAGGCCAACTTAATCTTAAGCCCATTACAGATGAAATCATTTTCCACACTCATAGTAGCTTTATTCTCTCTTTTATTCGTTACAGTGCTATCATTCATCTTTTGCGGTTCGCTACAGGCCCAGGAGCCGGTATCTTCCACCCGCTTCATTGTCCTCAATCCCGCAGATTATAAGCCTGGCGATGAAGTAAAATCCCTCTTTAAACCGCTGCCCCTCGGCAATATCAAAGCTACCGAATATAGAAAGTATGAGCGCGAAGATGGTTCAATAGCAATTGAAGCCAGAAGTGAACAATCGGCATCCGGACTTGTGGTTCCTCTCGACCTCGATCCTGCTAAATTCAGATATATTCGGTGGGAATGGAAAATTGACGAAATATTGGATAAGGGTGATCTTACCGAAAAAGATGGTGACGATTATGCTGCCCGAATCTATATCACGTTTGATTATGACAAATCGAATCTGGGATTCAGAGACCGCGCGAAATATTTTTTTATTCGTACATTCACCTCCTTCGATGTTCCCTTGAGGGCCATAAACTATGTCTGGGCCAATAAAGCTGAAACCGGAACCTTTGCGCCCAGCCCGTTTACCGACTGGGTGATGCTAATTGCGGTTCAATCAGGTAACGAAAACGCAGGCAAATGGATGATACAGAAGCAAGATATTTTTGAAGACTACCGAAACGCCTTTGGCGAAGATCCACCCCGGATTAGCAGTATCTCCATCATGACCGATTCTGACAATACCGAGAGCAGCTCTCTCGGGTATTACGGAAAGATTGTGATTTCAAATGATGAATCCACCTCTTTTGAGGAGGCGATTCGTACTACGAGGTAGATTTGTGAAAGATAGTGACCCAACTTAAAATTCTGACCGCGATGGAATCCATTCTCATCAACTTTCATTACATTGAACAAAATGTGGTTTTAACTGCTATTCAATATGTATGTCATCTGCTGATAATATCTACGATTTTCTGATTGCCGGCAGCGGTTTTGCCGGATCAATAATGGCCCTGTGTCTTACAAGTAAAGGATTCTCAGTCTGCCTTGTGGAAAAAGAGAGCCATCCAAAATTTGCGATCGGTGAATCCTCCACCCCGATCGCTGATATGATTTTGCGTGATCTGGCAGAAACGTACGATCTGTCCCAGCTTAAAAAGCTATCCCGATATGGTTCTTGGCAGAAGCACTACCCGAAAGTGACCTGCGGGATTAAGCGCGGTTTCAGCTACTATAAGCATAATGAAGGAGAACGATTTACATCTGATCCAGAGCACAGTAAAGAGCTCCTGGTGGCCGCAAGCGTGGATGACCAAAACTCCGATACGCAGTGGTACCGGCCGGACGTTGATCATCTGTTTGTTCAAATGGTGATTGATGCGGGAATTAACTACATAGATCAGACGGAGATTAATTCGGCCAGGAAAAAGGCCTCAGGAGTTTGGGCACTGGAAGCGAATCGACATGGAGAATCGATTCAATTTGATGCCGGGTTTATCATCGACGCGACCGGGTCTTCTGGTTTCTCAAAAAAATTCCTGGGGACGACCTCATCAACCCAACACTTCCACACACATACACGAGCCGTTTACTCCCATTTTGAGGACGTACCGGAGTGGAATTCCTTCCTGGACAAACGCGGCTTTAAGACCGATGATTATCCATATAATCCCGATCACTCTGCCCTGCACCATCTGCTGAAGCCGGGCTGGCTCTGGATGCTTCGATTTAACAGCGGAGTGTTGAGTGCAGGTCTTGTTTTGGACGGTCAAAATGCAGACGGCCTGTCACCCGATCAGGAGTGGCAGAAGATCATTGGCGGCTACCCTTCTATTGAGAAGCTATTCTCTGGCAGTAAGGTTGCCGACAGACCCGGAAAAATCATCGGTACCGGCCGGCTTCAGCGGAGGCTCAACCGAATTGCCGGCAGTGGCTGGGCGGCACTTCACCACACCGGTGGGTTTGTAGACCCACTGCACAGCACCGGGATTGCACACTCACTGGCTGGCGTGGAGAAACTACTGACGATCTTCGTGAATACTCAATCTGATCACGCCGCACAAATTAATCAGCTGCAATCCTACGAAGATGCTTTTTTTGATGAGCTGGAGCTGATTGATCTGCTGGTATCCGGGTGCTATAAAAGCCGCCACCATTTTGATCTATTTACTGCCTGGACCATGCTCTATTTTATATGCTCAGTGCACTATGAGCAGGCGAGACTAAACGGTAATACGCCCGATCACTTTTTAAGCGCCGGCCATACGGAACTATCGGAAATCGTTTCCCGGTCACACCAGGGCCTGCAAAACCTGTTGACCGGTACACATACACAAGCCAACCGGGATAAGTATATTGAGTCGATCCGAAAACAGATCGAGCCTTTTAACAAAATCGGGCTGATGGATCCGCAAAAACGAAATATGTACACCCACACGGCAGTTAGATTATAAAAGTACCAATCGACAGTCGAGGAG
>CAZXYQ010000192.1:0-4585 GCA_964644975.1 uncultured Rhodohalobacter sp. | reverse complement strand
GCCCAACAGAAGCAAGATCTGTTGAGCTTTGTGTACCCGAGAGAGGACTTGAACCTCCACGTCCGTTAGGACATACGCACCTGAAGCGCACGCGTCTACCAATTCCGCCACTCGGGCAATTATAACAAGACTCCAAAAATAGCAACATTTTTAATCATATAGCAATCTTTTTTGAAAATATTTTAGTAAGCATTCAAGCCGATTGGGAAAAATAACGGATGTATATTCTATCAAGTTATCGATATCAAAGTGTATAAAAATTATCTTTCCCTGCACCCTGACGGTGTTTTTCCGGTCCCGGCGAATGCCAGGGGGGGCTCAAAAGGGAAACTCTTTAAAAAACTCCCAATGCATACCGTTGTGTTTAAGCAGGTGGATACGGTCTGCTCTGAATGAACTCTCGAAAACTCGCTCCCGGAATTCAGGCCATGCTTTATGAAACATCTTTTTTGTGAGGTCTCGCGTGGCGATCGTCATATGGGGATGAATCTCTTTCATGATCTCTTTTTCAGAATAGAGGAGCTGCTTTTTTAGTATCGATTTAAGTGAGGCGTGCAGCTCTGCGACAGGGGAGTGGTCCGTTATTTTTAGGAAAATTACCCGCGGGGGGAAGGCGTCAAATCCATCAATATGTATTGTGAATGGGTTTCTGGTTTTTGAGAACTCCCGGAGTTCATCTGTCAGCCGGCTTTCAAACTCGGGTTCACGCCGGAAAGGCATCTGAAGCGTAATGTGTGCGGGCGCTTTTAGGGCGTGTGATGCGTTAAAACTTTCACTCATCACCAGTTTTAGCTCTTGCACGTGCTCTCTGAGTTCCTTCGGCGGTATGAGGGCTATGAGATAAAGATTCGTATCCATGCCTTTAGTCGTTATGGGTTACCGGTTATCAGATCGCCGTAAATGGGTTATCTTTTTTATAAACTGTTGAATTCTATTGCTGTATCAGTACCGAATCCACCATGCGGTTTTAGCAATTCCAGCACTACGAATGTTGTTCCAGGATGGCCGGCAGCTCTGTTAGGTTTCTGATAACTGCAGTTGGTTCATATTCCCAAGGGTCAAATACCATATCTTCCGAACGCTGCACCCAGACTGTCTTCATTCCGAAAGATGAGGCGCCAATTACGTCGAACGAATTTCCTGAAATGAGCCAGGCAGACTCCTTATCTGCTCCGGAAGCCTCAACAAAGTGATGGTACACAACCGGGCTCGGTTTAAACATCTGTACATCTTCAGTGCTGATTACCCCATCAAACAGCTCTGTAATTCCGGCATGATCGATTAGCTGCTTTACCGCCCGCTTGCTTCCGTTGGAAAAGGCGTAAATTTGATGTCCTGCACTCCGGCACTCTTCAAGCGACTCTCTTACATCAGGAAAAGCGGGAAGCACTGTATACTCGTTCATAAGAGTCGCTTTTTGTTTTGACGTCAATTGGATCCCCATACTGATGCAACAGTGGTTCAGAGCGTCATTTGTGCAAACTGAAAAATCTGTATGTCGGTTCATCAATCCTCGTCGAAATGAATATTCGAGCTGTTTGTTGCGCCAGCGGTTCATGAAAGGTTTTGCCTGTTTACCGATCATAGCCCGAAGCGTATCATAAACTCCCGAGGTATCAATAAGCGTACCGTAAACGTCGAATGCTAATGTGAAGGCCATAGGTATCCGTTCGAATTGTTAGCAAATGTCGTTATTGGTTATCCGGTCGTTTTGCATTGGGTTTTCCTTTTTATTAAGGTATTGAAAATCAATCATAAAGAGTCCGTTTATCTGCATCTCTATAAATTTCGGGTTTCGTTACGAATTAAATATTTATGCAGTTGGTTTTTGGTGGATGGGTTGGTTGTATACCCAAATATGTGATTGCTCAACTCAGGTAACATATTCAGACCGTCACAACTTTTCAAAATAACGTTCTGAAATAAAATGAATCCGTGACGTGACAGAATCAGCACGGTTATGCCTTCAAATCAAAACCGGCGAATCGCGATACCCCTCATTTTGGTTGAGTTACAAAGAGAAAGAGGCAACAAAACTCTTGACTCTTTAAACAGCAACAGTATATTAAAAACGAAACAAATTTATAATCAGATTTTCAGTATCTGAAATAACTCTATTTAAATCAAAGACTATATGCCATTTTCAGATGAAGAAATGCGGTATCTCAAACTTCTTTCTAAACAGTATCCGTCGATCAGGGTTGCCTCGACTGAGATAATCAACCTGAGCGCCATCCTGGAGCTGCCGAAGGGTACAGAGCATTTTATTTCCGATATCCATGGAGAGTACGAAGCTTTTTCCCATGTTTTAAGGAATGGATCGGGCTCTATTAAACGGCGCATCGGTGAAGTTTTTGAATATACGCTGGGTGAGAGAGAGAAAAAAAATCTGGCAACGCTAATCTACTATCCTGAAAAGAAGCTGCCCATCATTCTTAAAAACGAAGATAATCCGAAAGAGTGGTGCCGAAAAACCCTCTTTCAGCTGATTAAGCTGTGCCGTATTTACTCCTCTAAATATACTCGCAGCAAGGTGCGAAAAGCTCTGCCTAAAGATTTTAACTACATTATTGAAGAGCTTCTGCACGAGCAGGAGAGCACCAAAAACCGGCAGGAGTATTACAGCAGCATTATCTCGACAATTATTGAAACAGATCGTGCCGGTGCTTTTATAACGGCCCTTGCCCAGCTAATTCAGCGGCTCACAATTTCGCAGCTACACGTAATCGGTGATGTCTACGACCGGGGGCCTGGCGCGCACATCATCATGGATGAACTGATGGATTATCATGCGGTCGATTTTCAGTGGGGAAATCACGATATCATTTGGATGGGTGCTGCCGCAGGGAGCGGAGCATGTATCGCAAACGTCGTACGGGTGTCGCTGCGCTATGCGAATATGGAGACCGTGGAGAACGGCTATGCAATTAGTATGCTGCCTCTGGTATCACTTGCGGTTGAAGTCTACGGCGATGATCCGTGCGACTTGTTTCGTCCGAAGGAGGCTGAAGCCAATTTTACTGAACAGGAACAGCTGATGATGGCCCGGATGCAGAAAGCAATTTCGATCATACAGTTTAAGCTGGAGGGGCAAATTATAAAACGCCGGCCTCAGTACCAGATGAATGACCGCCTCTTTCTGGATAAGATTGATCTTAAAAAAGGAACTGTAGAAGTGGACGGTAAAACATACCCGATGAAAGACACCCATTTTCCTACCATTGACCCGGATGATCCGTACAGGCTTTCAGAAATGGAAAAGTCGGTAATGGAAAAGCTCAAACTTTCTTTTAAAAACAGTGAGCGCCTCCAAAAGCATGTCCGGTTTCTCTATTCAAAAGGGAGCATGTACCTGGTGAAAAACGGTAATCTGCTTTACCACGGCTGCATTCCTATGAAGGCAAACGGGACTTTGCGTCACTTTACTCTGGATGGGCAAGATCACGGTCCGAAAGCATTTATGGATCGCCAGGAGCGTCTGGCAAGACAGGGTTACTTTTCTAAGGATGATGAAGAGCAGAAGCAGTACGGAATGGATACGATGTGGTATTTGTGGACGGGGGCGCAGTCACCGCTGTTTGGCAAGGATAAAATGGCCACTTTCGAGCGATATTTTATTGATGATGAGAAGACCCACAGCGAAAATATGAATCCTTATTACCAGTATAGAACTGATCCGAAAGTAGCGGGAGAAATCCTGAAGGAGTTCGGACTGGATGGAGAAAAAGGCCATATCGTAAACGGCCACGTTCCGGTGAAGGTGAAGAAAGGGGAGAGCCCGGTGAAAGCGGGTGGCAGGCTTTTGGTTATTGACGGCGGTTTTGCAAAAGCGTACCAAGAGAAGACGGGCATCGCCGGCTATACGCTGATCTATAACTCGTGGGGCTTACTCCTGGCTGCTCATGAACCGTTTGAGTCTACTGAAAGTGCTATTGAAAACGAGATTGATATTCACTCTCATACCAAAATTCTGGAGAAGCCACGAAGTCGAATCAGAGTGTCAGATATTGACTCCGGTGATGATATCAAGCGGCGAATCGAAGATCTTATGAGCTTGCTGAAAGCCTACAGGTCGGGCGTTATTAAAGAGGATTGATACGGATTGTTCCCTGATTAAGCTGGGTGGGTGTGAGTGAAAATGCCAATCCTTTTAAACTCGCTGAGTTTCGCTGAGTTTTTAAATAATGAGCATTATACCTGATGATAATTCAGAAAAGCCTGCAGATCTTTTGAATAAACGTAGATACCTGAGTTCGATTGTTAAATCATAATTGTAAATGTCCCCCTTAAAAAAGGGGGGATGTTCATCAAATTGTTGTAAAAACCGATGGACACCCCTCTAAATTTCACTGCGCTTACGCTGCGTGTTCAAAAAATGAGCCCCTTGTTAGGGGAGACTTTCTCTTGATCATTTAATAAGGATTTAGAATCGAACTTAGGTTAGATCATTGTACAAGCAATAAAATATCTATTCAAAACCGGTAGATAGCTTGTCCATAAGAGTGAAGGGTTGATTAGAGACCGTTATCGCAGAGTTTCGCAGATGATTACGCAGAGTTTCGCTGAGTTTTTAAATAATGAGCAT
>CAZXYQ010000191.1:0-4651 GCA_964644975.1 uncultured Rhodohalobacter sp. | reverse complement strand
CGCATTTTAAACGCCATCTTTTTGGCTGTGGGTTTGTGAGAGAGCTGCATCTGCACAATGCGGTAGATAATATCTTCCAGCAGCGTTCCGCGCGACATCCGCTTGAGCCCGTAATACTCCATCAGTTTTGGCCCGAGCACCGGATCGTTTTCAGCCCTTTCATAAAGAGGACGCAGATCCAGACCGGTGCCTAAAATTCGAGCTAAAGTTTCGTTCGCCTGCGAAATCTCCTCCTTCGACAAATCTTCCGGCGATTCAATATGGAACTCCGGGTTTTCAGGGTCGCCGTTAAAAAAGATAGTCACTACAACATCCCGCTCCTTCAGCGGCAGCGGACGGGTAAAACCCTCCTCAAACATTTTCTCCGGCTCATGCTCGTGATCAAAATAGGGATCGATATCGAGGCAGATGAACCAGTCGTGCGGCGGCGTTGATTTTAGAATCCAGGATGACATAGTTGCGAGTTAGATTTTTAATATTACCGAGCTACATCAACATCAATAGAGTTGAATTCACTCCTCTGGCTGATGGATATCAAAACCATATTAAGGAAGAGAAATTGACCTTAGAAATAAAGCATTCTGAAGTCAACAGTAGATTAAGTTCAAAAGAATTAACGTATAGTGCTGAAAGTCCGATAAAGTATATAAGGTTTCATGCTGCTAAAATCGGAGCTGTCCAAAAAAAGCGGAATCGTCTAATGTTCTCCGATCCGTGATTTCAGGAAGTGGGCTGATACCATTTTAACAGGCTTTTAAAATTACTTTGGGTAAGTCTATGGTGTGGAATTCTCCACTTGAGTTCTTTCTCAAATAAAATAGGGTAGGATCAAGTGTTCTAATTATATAAGCTTAGCGGTGTGCTAACTCCTATTTAGAAATCTAATTAGCATGCATGCAAAAGGGCAAAAACCTTTTTTTCAGGAATGGATTGTTTCCTGTTATTTGCCAATGCAGCCATTTCGTCAACTTTGCATGATAATACCGTGCCGGCAAGACTGAACGAGTTAAAATTTACAGCTATCAAAAACACATACGAATCCATATTCAGGGCGATCCTGCTGCCTGCTGTTTTGATTCATGCGGATGCTTCGTAATTCATGATAGCTGATGCAAACGTAGAATACTCCCGTATTTCAGATAAATCGATCGATCAACTTGTGGTGCGGAAGCTATCTGAGCTTTTCCCCGACAACCCGTCTGACTCTATTTATGATCATGACTTTATAACTGATGACCTATTCTGTGAATATTGCCGGGATAATTGGCATTAGAAGAGGCGATCATAGATGAGAAGACGCTTACGGATAAATCAAAATGCCGTTATGCTTTGAATATTTGCCACAACTCTTATCTTCCACGAAATTAAACTGAAAAAAAACGGTATTTATGAACAACGAGCCCGGCTACGTATCGAGAACGTTTGGTGATCCGAAAACCCGCAGAAAAATTTACTTTGGCGGATTTTTAGCGCTCGTGATTGCTGGGATCTACTTTGCCGGGGATTTTCCCCAGCGCGATGATCACTACGGCATCTGGAGCATTACGCCGCCGCTGGTTGCCATTGTGCTGGCATTCTGGACCCGCGAGGTAGTAAGCGCACTCTTCATTGGTATTTGTCTTGGCGGGGTTATTGCCGGCAACGTTAATGTGGTAGAAGCTTTTTTGATCCCATCCATAGGAACCGAAAGTTTTGCGATGATTCTGCTGGTCTACCTCTGGGCTCTTGGCGGATTGATCGGTATCTGGACCCGTACAGGCGGAGCTGAGAAGTTTGCGTCATGGGCCAGTAACCTTATCGTGAGCGGACCAAAATCAGCCAAATTTTTTACCTGGATGATGGGACTGATCTTTCACCAGGGTGGCACTATCAGTACCGTGCTGACCGGCGCCACCGTTCGCCCGGTAGCTGACAAACACAACGTTTCTCACGAAGAGCTGGCCTATATGGTTGACTCCACGGCGTCACCCGCCGCAACCATTATCCCGTTTAACGTATGGCCTTTTTATGTCGGCGGGCTGGTGATCGGCACCCTGCCGCTTTTTGAAACGCAGCTTGATGGCGTCAATTTCTTCATTTCCGCCATCCTGTTTAATTTTTATGCGATCTTCGCTATTCTCATCACGCTCTTTTTTGCATGGGAATGGCTTCCCTGGGTGCCCGGTAAAAAAATGCGTGCGGCTATGAAACGGTCCCGCGAAACCGGCAAGCTCGACCGCGATGGCGCCACACCGATGGCGGCTGATGAGCTGACTCAGAACAAAGTGCCAAAAGATTACAACCCCGGACTCATCGATTTCTTCGGTCCGATCGGCACACTGCTTGGCGTAGCTATTATCCCGTACCTCTATACTTATGTTATTCTCGGGCAGACAGATAGTCCCACACTTCTAATCGCTGAAGCGTTTGTTCTTGCCGTTCTTGCCGGTCTGGGTATTGCCATTGCAAAAGGAATGAGGCTGCAGGAGGCGATCGACGGGTTTATTGACGGCTGTAAAGGCGTTACGATCGGCGCGATTATTCTTGCGCTTGCCGTTTCGCTGAAAGAGGTGGCCGATGCGGTGGGGACGGCCGCCTATGTGGTAGATCTGGTGGGGGATGTTGTGGCTCCGATGGCTCTTCCCGGTATCTTGATGGTTTTATGTATGATCATTGCATTCTCAACCGGAACGTCCTGGGGTACATATGCGGTGGTCTTTCCCGTAGCTGTTCCTTTGGCGTGGGCCGTGGTTCCAGATCCCTTTTTCCTAACGCTCTGTTTCTCGGCCACCATTGGCGGTGCGGTTTTTGGTGATCAGTGCTCGCCCATTTCCGATACAACGATCCTCAGCTCTCTGGCCACCGGCTGTGATCTGATGGATCACGTCACCACCCAGTTTCCGCTCGCGATCATGGCCGGGGTATTTGCGATGATCAGCTATGCGCTGATGGTCTTCTTTTTTGTTTAGATATTAGATAAAAGATAATTGATCAGAGATGATAGATAAAAGATGCTAGATGACTTGTAAGCTTGCATCACCTAATATCTATCATCGCTCATCGAAAATCTTCTACCCCTGCCAATGATCGATACTTTTCTTATGTTATAGCAGACCATTAGGGGTGTCTCCGTATGCGGGACTGAAAGTATACCCTCATTACCTGATCCGGATCATGCCGGCGGAGGGAAATGGACGATTTGCACGCTCTTATTTTACCGGAGTCTGTACAGAGCCGTTTTCTCTTCCCGATGCATGTGAATGGTTTCATATGAATTTAAAAACAGCTTCAGACTATGAATGATACAGAGTTTACATCGACCCACCTTCAGAAAGTACGAGACACCGGGCCACTGGTCCACAATATTACCAACTACGTGGTGATGAACAACACCGCGAACGCACTGCTTTCGCTGGGAGCATCGCCGGTGATGGCGCATGCCAAAGAGGAAGTTGCCGAAATGGCTGCTATTGCAAGTTCGCTGGTTATCAATATCGGAACGCTGAGCCCGCACTGGGTGGAGGCGATGGAGATCGCCATGAAATCAGCCGCTGCCAATGACGTGCCCATTATCGTAGATCCGGTTGGGGCCGGGGCCACATCCTATCGCACAGAAACTGTGAAAAAACTGATCAACACCACATCGCCCGATATTATTCGCGGAAATGCCTCTGAAGTCGGTGCGCTCTATTCGGCCGATGTAAAAACGAAAGGGGTGGACAGCACACAGGAGAGCCATTCTGCGGTGGAGGCTGCCCAACATCTTGCCGCTGAATACAGCTGCGTAGTTGTTGTGAGCGGCGAAACAGATTATATCGTTACTGAAAAAGAGACCCGAACGGTCCGCAATGGTCATTCGCTGATGGGGCGCGTGACCGGAATGGGCTGCACGGCCTCTTCGCTGATTGGTGCGTTTGCCGGTTCCGGATTGAAATCTGCAGAGGCCTCGCTTTCCGCTATGAGAGTGATGGGAATCGCCGGAGAGCTCGCTGCAGAACAGGCGAACGGGCCGGGCTCATTTCAGGCTAAATTTTTGGACGCGCTCTACAATATAGACGGACAGGTCATAAAAAATCGTCTGAAACCGGAGGCTGCCAATGCGTAATTTCATAGACCTGAGCTTCTACCTGGTCACCAACCGTGAGATGCTAAAAGATATACGTCTGCCTGAGCTTGTGGAATCTGCCGTACAGAATGGGGTGACTGTGGTGCAGCTTCGGGAGAAGAAGGCATCAACCCGTGAGTTTGTTGAGCTGGCCATTGAACTCAAAAAAGTGCTCGATCCGCTCAATATCCCGCTCATTATTAACGACCGGGTAGATGTGGCCCTTGCCACCGACGCAAGCGGTGTTCACCTGGGTCAGAACGATATGCCGGTGAGCATCGCCCGAAAGCTTTTGGGAAAAGATAAAGTGATCGGACTGTCGGTTGAGACTGAAGCTGACCTTGATACATTACATGCCCTGAAGCCGGATTATCTGGGAGTAAGCCCAATTTTCAACACACCGACCAAAACCGATACGGTTCAGGAATGGGGATTGGATGGGCTGAAAAGTGTCTCGCAGCGTGTTGACTATCCACTTGTTGCCATCGGCGGAATCAACATCGAAAATGCACGATCAATGATTGAACATGGTGCTGACGGAATTGCGGTTGTTTCGGCGATCTGCGC
>CAZXYQ010000190.1:0-4709 GCA_964644975.1 uncultured Rhodohalobacter sp. | reverse complement strand
TAAAAGATGATAAGCCAAAAAACTCCGCTCCGCATTTTTTTAACCGATGATGATGAGGGCGACAGACTTGTATTTAAAGAGATTTTTGATGAGATGGAAAAGGACATCAGCGTTAATATGGCTCATGATGGCAAACAGCTGATGGATTTCCTGGAAAATGAAAAAAAACATCTCCCTCACATTATTTTCCTGGATCTCAATATGCCAAATATGAACGGGTTGGAATGCCTGAAGGAGATTAGAAAACATGAGAAATACAGCGATATTTCAATTGCCATTTACTCTACTTCTACATCTAAGGAAGATATCCAGGATACATTTCGCTATGGGGCCAATATTTACATCACCAAGCCGAGCAACTACAATAAACTCAAGCTGGTATTAGCCAAATCCCTGTCTGCAGTGCACATAAATCGGGAGTCTGAATTCGATAAGGATAATTTTGTGCTTAAGATTTAGTCTCGGGAAAGAGTACAAGGCAAAAACCGAGTGCCGTAGGCACGTCCAATTTCACAGGCACGGCACATCAGCCATGCCTAACGGCAATGGGATTTTCGGAATTGAACAGATTTTATGTGTCTGGCTGCCCTCTTCTACAGGTTAAACATTTATTCCTACAGATACTCCATTCTGATTCAGGGCTTTTTGCATAGAATGTTTTTTCATTTTTGGGCTGCTATGCACCTGTTCTCTCTCCTTTTTTTGCATTAGTGAGATCACTTCTGGAATGTTCTCGACACAAAGCATTACTAGGCTTTCCGGTAATGCATTTTCCATAGCAAAATGCAGCGCCTCTTTCTCGTTGGCAATAGCCACTACGGTTGGGTTAAATACAGACGAGGTGATTCCTTTTTTTATGATTTCAGTCGTCTCTCCCGCCATTTTACTTCTAAGATCGGCATCTTCTCTTATAATAATTTTATCAAATGTTTCTGCGGCAATCCGGCCTAACTCAATAGAGTCTTCATCTCTCCTGTCACCCATCCCGCACACAATTCCTATTTTATACCTATAGGATGACCGCTTCAAATAATCTTGAATGGCTGTCAAACCGGCCGGATTATGAGCATAGTCTACAAGTACATGGTAGTCTGGGAATTTAAAAAGATTCATCCGGCCCGGTGTTTTCTCAGGTGAAGGCACAAAACTATGAAGCATCTCGCCTATTTTTGCCGGGGCAACATTTTGGACATAGGCCGCTGCTACAGCAGCCAGAATATTCTCAATCATGAACCGAGCCTGACCATTAAAGCTAAGCGGAATATGTTCCACGTGTTCAACATCATGAATGGTAGTCCCGTCCCAAATACTGATATACCTGTTTTTAAGCAGAACACAAATACCACCTGCTTTGCGATGCGCGGTAAGTTTTGGATTATCTGCTTTCTGTGAGAACAGAACCACTTTACAGCGAAGTTTCTTTCGCATGGAGTACACTCGTTCATCATCCGCATTTAGCACGGCAAAACCTGATGCTTGTACACTTTCGGGCACCACTGATTTCAGACTCGCCATTTGATCAAGGTTATTTATTCCCTTCATTCCAAGGTGGTCGGAGGCTACGTTGGTCACAACCGCCACATCACAATAATCGAAGCCGAGTCCCATTCGTAATATTCCGCCGCGAGCGCACTCAAGAACAGCTGTATCCACAGATGGATCTTTGAGCACAATTTGTGCGCTTTTTGGACCGCCACAATCCCCTTTCATAATCAACTCATCATTCACATACACACCATCTGTAGTTGTGTATCCGACCTTTCGCCCGGCTCCTTTCATAATATGTGATATAAGGCGAGTAGTGGTTGTTTTGCCGTTTGTACCCGTTACCGCAACAATCGGTATACGACTTTTTTGCCCCCGGGGAAAAAGCATATCCAGTACAGGAGCTGCAACATTTCGGGGTTTCCCTTTTGATGGCGACAAGTGCATTCGAAACCCCGGTGCGGCATTCACTTCGAGAACAATCCCTCCTGTGTCGCGTAATGGTTTTTCGAGCGTAGAAGCCATTACATCTATTCCACAAATATCGATACCAACCATCCTGCCAATTCTGGCGGCCATCATCGCAATTTCAGGGTGTACTTCATCCGTTACATCTTCTGCAGTTCCTCCTTTACTTAAATTTGCTGCATAATCTAAAAAGAGAGTTTCGTCTTTGGGTAAAACGGTATCAAGCGTGTAGCCTTTTTGCGAAAGTATGGATGTAGCGCTATGACCTATTTTTATCTTTGTAAGGATATTATCATGGTCTTCTCCACGGCCTGAATCCTCATTAACAATGTTTATCAGCTGTTGTATTGTAGAAATCCCATCACCTACAACGTGTGCAGGAGTTCTTTTAGCCGCCGCAACGAATTTGCCGTCAATGGTAAGCAGACGATAATCCAAACCGGATATATAGTGTTCAACAATTACTCTCTCAGAGATTTTAGAGGCTGATTCAAATGCGGCTACGGCATCTTTTTCGGTTTTTATGTTGGTTGTTACTCCACGTCCCTGGTTGCCCGATACTGGTTTCACAACCAACGGAAAGCCTACAGATTTTACAGCCAATTTCAGCTCATCAACACTCTGTACTACATCACCCTCGGCAACAGGTACTGATATCTCCTTCAGGAAATTACGACAGGCTTCTTTATCACACGCCAATTCCACTGCCATGTTACTTGTAGAGGATGTAATGGTAGCCGCAATTTTCTTTTGAAAACAGCCATAGCCAAGCTGGTAGGATGATCTGTCTTCAAGTCTGATAGATGGAACACCTCGTGAGGCGGCTTCTCGCAGCAATGAAGCTGTGCTGGGGCCGGGCATATTTGCAGAGTTCATTTCCCTGATCTCTCTTACATGTCTTTTAATGTCAATATCTATGCCATCCGCTAAATTTTTAGCTATGAAAACTGCTTTTTCTGCAGTAAGGCATCCCGATTCTGCATCTATGTATTCAAACACAATGGTATACCGTCCATCTGTACCCGTGCCGCGTGCCCTGCCGAAACCAACCTGCAGGCCTGCCATCACCTGTAGTTCTATAGCGATATGCTCTACAACGTGTCCCATCCAGGTACCGCGTTGAACACGGCTGAAAAACCCTCCAGGTACCCCTTCCGAGCATTGATGATTCCAAAGACCCGGAAACACTTTTGTTATCCGTTGATAAAAGCCATTAATCTCGTTGGTAGGCTGTGTTTCATACTCTTCAATATCGAGCTCCATAACCACAAGACGCTTTTTATTGATTGACCAAAAGTTAGAACCGTTGGTAACTTTAATGTTAAGGATCTTCATATTCACTCTCTATTTTATATCTCTCTTTAATCTAAAATTATCACCTATATAGTATTACTCAGTAAAAGAAGTCAGCCAGAAATGTTATCAAATCACTGGTTCTGCAGAGCTCTCATCTATAGTCCCGGTAATTAGATTAAAAATTGACTTGTTAGAAGTATCGTAAAACTTATTTGCCAATTTTTTATTTGAAATTATACTTATAATATGTGCATAGAAAGCATAAATTTTTGTATAAAAAGCTTATAAGTAATTATATATTTCACGGTTCATTAAGTGATAACATTTCTCTAAATTTCAACTTTTAGGTGCTCTGAGACGCATTTGCACATTAGATTCAGGGCACTGGCTAACGGGGTTTCTGATGAAAATTACTTATACTGGAAATTCGAGCACGTTAAAACCATCTTCGGACGCTGAATAACATTTATCTGCGGATCTGGAGATCGGAGTCATCAGAATCTCTCATCTTTTTAATTTTAAGCTTAACTCATAAATTTATTTTCTTCGATAACATAACTGAGGATAATAAGTTATGGTATTGTAATATTGTTTTGATCTCAATTATTGCTCTAAAAATTTACACAATGCTTTTTAAACCACTACTTTAAATTAGATATAATATTTAACAGCGAGTGAATCCTCAATATGACTAAACCCAAAGGTACTTTAATTGCAATTGGTGGCAATGAGAGAAAAAACTTCGCCAATTTAGATGAGAAATTTCAATCAGATTTTGGAGAAGGAGTTATTCTTCACGACTTCAATGAGCTTGCCGGTGGTAAAGGAAGTCGTATTGAAGTCATTACAAGTGCATCTGCAATTCCTGAAGAGGTAGGGAATAAATACAGGGATACATTCCAAAAGCTGGGTGTTAAAAATGTAGGCATCCTGGATATTCGCGATCGAAAGATGGCAAACAGCCCCAAAACTCTAAAAATAATTGAAGAGGCTGATGCTGTACTGTTTTCAGGAGGCGACCAAAGTAAAATCAGTAACGTGTTTAGAGATACCAAGTCACATGAACTATTGCTACACCGCTATTTAAATGAAAAGTTTGTTATAGCGGGTACCAGCGCAGGAGCCATGGTAATGTCCAATGAAATGATTACGGGCGGCAGAAACGGGATTGTTCTAAAAAGAAATGATCTTAAAATGGGAAAAGGCCTCGGATTGTTGAGCGAGACAATCATTGACAGTCATTTTATTCGCCGTGCCCGTTTTGGACGACTCGCTGAAGCCGTTGCGGTTCATCCGGATAAATTAGGTATTGGCCTCGGTGAAGACACCGGCATCATTATAACAGAAGGAGATGTATGTGAAATCATAGGCTCCGGCATGGTTATTTTCTTCGATGGAAGTGGATTGGAGTATAACCAGTCTCAAAACCTGAAAAAGCATATACCCATCTCACTCTCTAA
>CAZXYQ010000189.1:0-4712 GCA_964644975.1 uncultured Rhodohalobacter sp. | reverse complement strand
ACTGGCTAAAACCGTAATTATGATGATTGGTACTTCCAAAAAATTGATTTAGTGCACTTTAAATTATCAGTTATAACCTGTAAAGATAGAAATAAATTGAGTGAACTCTTTACATTCTTCACCGATGATATACGGGATTTCCAGAGCCTGCAATTTCGGAGATTCTAGTGAAGTGTCATCGATAAAATGTCGGATAGTCATCGGATGAGTTTTTCAAAAAATCTAGTCATGCTGGATCAATATATGATTTATAGATGACTCATCCGATGACTCTTAGTATAGCTCAGCATTGACAAATCACTAGGGATTATTTTCCCGAAAACTCCGCCTTCCGTTTTTCCAAAAATGCGGAGGTACCCTCTTTAAAATCGTCCGTTTCGCATAGCTCGCCAAACAGGGCGGCTTCTGTTTTATACCCTTCAGATTTACCGGCTGCATTTATCGCCTTTATTGCCTTTTCAATAGATATAGGAGCATTTTTCAGGATTTTTTTTAGCAGGTTCACTGCTTTTTCCTCACCGTTTTCAGCCTCTACGTAATTTACCAGGCCCAGCTTCAGCGCCTCATCCGCTTTCGTTTGGCCGCCCGTCAGTATCATCTCAAACGCTTTTGCTTTGCCAACCAGATTTGTCAGTCTCTGTGTTCCGCCGTAGCCGGGAATGAGCCCAAGGCTAACTTCAGGCAGCCCAAAAACAGCATTTGGCGTTGCGATACGCATATGTGCCGAGAGCGCGAGTTCAGCTCCTCCTCCAAGCGCATAACCGTCAACCAGAGCAATTACCGGTTTGGGGCACTCTTCAATCTTCATAAAAATACGCTGCCCTTTTTCAGAAGCCGCCTCACCGCTTTTTCTATTCAGCCCGGCGAGTTCAGAAATATCGGCTCCCGCAACAAATGCTTTGTCACCGGCGCCCTTCAGGATCACACCTCGTACATGCCTATTGTCGGATATTGAAGTAAATGCTGAGTCCAACTCATTCAGCACGTCGTTATTCAATGCGTTTAATTTTTTCGGGCGATTTATGGTCAGAGTTGTGATTCCATTTTCTCCCGTCGACAGATCGATTGTTTCGTAGATATCAGACATAAATCTATTTTTTAACTTTTTCTTCAGTTCGTTGATGTAGATTTTCAGCTTCTTTTTTGAGTTCTGCCAGCTCCAGCTCCTGGTCCAGCTCCTCAAAACCGGGCAGAAGACTTTGGTCCAGCTCTTCAATAATCGTCGTTGCCTCCTCCATCTCACCCAGCAGGTGGTCGAGCTTGTTGCCTACATCCTCAGCGTTTGGCATCGTCATAGACTGTTCATAAATAAACCGGGTGGCGTCTTCGATTGTCTCCAGGTGCGTTTCACAAATAAGATACTTCTCTTTTGCCACATCGAATTTGTTAAGCCTCTTACGAAGTATTTTTACCCTGCGCTCTTTGGTGGCCTTTAACTGCTTCGACTCCACCTCATTAATCTGCGCCTCCTGTTTTTTAACCTCTTTTTTAAGCTCCTCTTCTACCTCAGAGTTCATGTAAATCTGGTAGCGCCGGTACATGTCGAGGAGAGTGAGGTAGGTTGCGAGAAGATCATCAAGCTTTTTTTCAATATGCTTAAGCATTCCCTGCGAGCCGTACGGGAGAGACGAAAAATTACTCTTTACTTCTGAAGCAATATGTTTAAGCACCAGGAATCGTTTTTGGGAGCGAACGTCAAGCTGATGAAAAATCGCTTTGTCTCCTTCATCGTCCAATTTCTCTTTCCGTTTTTTACGAATTACAGATTGGCGATAGGAGTTTAGGTTCGGAACAACGCCCAGGTAGAGTAGTTCAGCTCCAAATGTGAGCGTTAAGATTGCATGAGGGGTTAAGCCCGCATCACTAAACACAAGTGCCGAAATCGTTGCTACCAGCAGCGACACCAGGTTTGCAGGATGTAAAAAAGCTTCGCGGGTAAAATTTACATCCGATGATTTATTCTTTTCACCCATCACTGCCTCGTCTGTTCATTTGAATCGTCTTCTGCATCCACTTGAGGACCCACCGTTTTTTTCACTTCCATCTGCTCTGCCTGCTGCTCCAAGTCGTCGTAGAGCATGCCCATTTCGCGTTTAATTTGCCGAAGTGAATCTTTTGCCTTTTGCTTTTTCAGCTCTTCGTCCCGTTCCGCTTCGAGCTCTTCATCGGAGTTCAAAATATCTTCCATAGCAAGATCAAGGCGGGCTTCAATAGATGCCATTTTATATCGGACTTTCCCAAGAAAGTGATCCACCGATTCGAGCAGATCGTCAGCATTCATCTGATTGAGGGCATCAGAAGCTTTTTTGGCGTACCGGGAGCTGCGCAACTTTCCACCGGCATCGCGAATTTTGCGATAGTGGTCTTTATACTCTTCTTTCAGGCGCTCCCGTTCTTCACGGCTCGATTCACTCATAACCTGTCAGGATTTGGTGCGATCTTTTTTTCCAACTGTTTTCTCAGACGACGGTTCTTTTGCGTCAGAATCGATCGAGATTTTCTTCTCACGGCTCTCGACTTTCTTGCCCATTTCAGATTTAAACTGATCTACAAGCTCCTGGGCACGTAGTTTTTCCGCATTCGCCTCAATTTCCATCGTTTCCGTATCAACGCTGTCGAGGGCGATTTCCATTCTGGCTTCATTTTTAGCCGTCTGCTCGTTAAGCCTGCCAATCATCTCCGTGTGCGTTTGATCCATCCCGCCCATTTCAAACGACTCCAGCGTATCAGCCACTTTGGCCTGCCACTCGGCACGCTCACTTGCCCGAAGTGCTTCGCGGGCCTCCTTAATTTTATTATCCTTTTCACGCATGAACGCCTTTTTTACTTTCTGAGCTTTTTCATACGCCTGCTCGGCAAACTTCAGCTGCTCGTGGGAGTGCACCAGGTTTTCACGCATCTTCTCCAGCTGCAGGGCATATCCCTGGGCCAGGTCGTCGCGATCGGCATTGATTGCGGACTTGATTTTAGAAGTGATTTCATTAATTGTTTTTTCGTAACGATCCACCTCTTTTCTGAGCATCAGAACATTGGCCTTAACCGTTGCGATATTCTCATTCATTTGCGGAATCTGATCATTCAGCTCCCTGATATTCTGTTCCAGAATCAGCTTCGGATTTTCCATCGAATTAACCATTCCGCCAAACATCGATCGTATTGCTCTTATAAATCTATCAAACATAGTACTCTTTTATTTGTGCCTGTTTTCGTGTAACAAACTTCTACTGCCTGTATTCTACGCTGCTAATATTTATTAACATAATAAATCGCCGGCTGATTACTTAATATTTAATCTCTGTCACAGACTATAAACCGGACTCTTCATCAGTAAAAAAACAATTTTGAAACTATTATCATGCGCTGTAATCGTAAACGCCGTCTTTATCTACCCGGTGCGCAATTTGTCTAACCGGCTCCGGTTTTTGGTCTGATACTGTAATCGCATCGATCATCGCTTTCTTGCTTTCAGATAACATCGCTTCATTGTTCGTATGAAGTGTAGCTAATGTTTCATTTTCTTCAATAAAATCCCCTCTCTTTTTATGCAGTACAAAACCGGCTGCCGGATCAACATCATCTTCTTTGGCGCGCCTTCCCGCTCCAAGTTCAAGCGAAACCATCCCCATTGCAAACGCATCCATTTCTGTGATGTATCCTTTTTTAGTTGATTTAACAGCCTCGGTGTAACCGGCCGGAGTATAGGTTTCAGGATTTTTGATTACACCGGTATCTCCGCCGTGAGCCTCAACAATATCTACCCACTTTTGGAATGCTGAACCGTCCTGAACAGCCTTTTTGCTTTTTTCCACGCCCTGCTCAACCGATATGGCTTTCTTGCCGAGATAAATCATTGTACCAGCCAGAAGATGGGTAATTTCCATAACATCATCAGGTCCCTCACCCCTGAGGCTCTCAATACTTTCCTTCACCTCCAGCCAGTTTCCCACCGCAAACCCAAGCGGTTGTTCCATATTGGTCAGATAGGCGATTGTCTCTTTACCAAACTGCTCCCCAATTCCCACAAGCGTCCGGGCCAGTTGTATTGCATCTTCCTTCTTTTTCATAAATGCTCCCGATCCGTACTTCACATCCAGTACAAGCGCATCAATCCCTTCAGCCAGTTTTTTACTCATAATACTTCCGGCAATAAGCGGTATAGATTCCACTGTGGCCGTTACGTCGCGCAGCGCATAAAGCCGTTTATCTGCGGGAGCAATCTCCTCGGTTTGGCCGGCAAGTACCATATTTTCAGCTTTCAAAATTTCGCGGTAGCGGTCGAGCGTGATATCAACCTGAAAACCGGGTATCGATTCGAGCTTATCGAGTGTGCCACCGGTGTGGCCGAGTCCGCGTCCCGAAATCATCGGTACAGGTACGCCGCATGAAGCAACGATCGGGGCAAGAATCAGGGACAGCTTATCGCCTACTCCTCCGGTTGAGTGTTTATCCACTTTCACCCCCGGTATATCGCTCAGGTCGAGCACTATACCGCTGTGAAGCATTGATTTGGTAAGCGCAGCTGCCTCATCCTCATTCAGACCATTTAGAAAAGAGGCCATCAAAAATGCACTCATTTGATAATCCGGCACTTCATCAGCTGTATATGCATCAATCAGATTTCGAATTTCATTCTCATTAAGTGCCAAACCATCACGTTTTTTTCGGATCAGGGAAACGGGATTAAAACTTCGTTTTGACATAAGTAAACAGCT
>CAZXYQ010000188.1:1888-4734 GCA_964644975.1 uncultured Rhodohalobacter sp. | reverse complement strand
CAATTTCCAAGATGCCTGAAGTAATTATTGACGGAAATCGGTTTGAGTTTGAAGGTGAACACAGCCTCCTGCAGTTCATTCTGGACCAGGGACTTGAAGTTCCGTTTTTCTGCTACCACCCCTCTATGTCCGCGCCCGCTAATTGCCGGCAGTGTATGGTTAAAGTTGGCCAGCCCATAAAAGACCGCGAATCCGGTGAGTATGAGCTGGATGAAGACGGCCAAAGAGTAATCCGCTGGTTTCCAAAACTTCAAACTTCCTGTAATATCCAGGTATCAGATGGCATGGTCGTTCACACACAGGAAACGGACGATCTTGTTAAACGCGCCCAAAAAGATACTCTCGAATTTATACTTGCAAACCACCCGTTAGATTGCCCGATATGTGATCAGGCCGGTGAGTGCCCTCTCCAGATACAGACCTACAAATATGGACCTGAGGGGAGCCGTTTTGAAGTTAAAAAAGTTCACAAACCGAAAAGAGTTCAGCTTGGTCCACGCGTAATACTCGATGCTGAGCGCTGCATTAACTGTACCCGCTGCGTTCGATTCACTGATGAAATCAGCAAGTCGCATCAGCTTACCATCACATCCCGTGGAGATAAAAACTATCCTGTTGCCGCTCCGGGACGCGAGTTCGATGATCCATATTCACTAAACACCGTAGATATATGCCCTGTAGGGGCTTTAACTTCGGCTGATTTCAGATTTAAGGCCCGTGTTTGGGAAATGAACCAAACTCCGAGTATCGATATCACAAATGGAAAAGGATGCAACATTGACCTTTGGACACGAGATAATTTGGTACTTCGAATTACACCTCGCCAAAATGAAGAGGTGAATGAATACTGGATGCCGGATGCTGGCCGCGAAGCGTACAGACTCTTTAATGAAGACAGAGTCTCCAGGCCTTCACAAAAGCTCGATGGTGAACATGTTCAATCATCCTGGAAAAATGCAGTTGAAACATTTTCTGAACAGGTTGAACAGGCAGATAAAAACGATATTCTGTTCATAGGTTCTCCACACGCGTCAGTTGAAGAAAATTCAGTGATGCTGACTCTCGCCAATCTTCTTACCGGCTCTACACCCGTATTTACCCCTCACATTATTGAGGGATCCGGAGATGGTTTTCTGATTACAGACGATCAGGCACCGAATACCAACGGATGCCGCCTGCTTGGACTGGATGAACTTTCACCAGACAATCTTAAAGCTAAAATTAAAAAGGCCAAACTCGTTGTCCTTCTTAATGATAATCTTGTGGACCGTGGTGTAATTGAAAGTGGTGACCTTAACGATACATTTGTTACGATGTTCGCCACAAACAATACGGATACAACCCGATCCTCTGATCTTGTTATTCCGATTACAACTGCGGCAGAGCATGCTGCGAGTTATGTTAATGTAGATAAAAGAATACAACGTACTATTCCTGCGAAAGAGACTAAATACACCAATCGCCGCCTCGATATTGAAATGTCCGAAGGAAGGCTCGATCGTTATGGCACCAGCTTTGACAACTGGATTACTGAAGATAACAAGGTGGATTGCCTTCCATTTTGGAGCATCACCAACGAAATTGGCAAACGTCTTGGTCTTGATATTCAGTTTACGAATGGCCGGGATATTTTATCATCTATATCTGAAACTAACCCCGCATTTAAGGGCGTATCGTTTCAGGCAATAGATCAGAATGCCGGTATCGATCTCAATGAAACCAAAAAAACAGTTAAATCTTAAGACAAAGGAATGGCTGAAGTTACTGTCACCTCTTACATAATACTGGGTATAGCTACGTTTATGCTGCTCAACTCTGCTGCGATTACCGTATATGCAGAACGCCGGGTTGCAGCGTTTATACAGAATAGAGTGGGACCGAACCGTGTTGGACCTTTAGGTTTACTACAGCCTATTGCAGATGTTGTGAAGCTCATTCTCAAAGAAGATGTGACGCCCAATAACAGCTATCGGTTCCTGCACACCATCGCTCCTGTCATACCGGTTGTAACAGCCCTTTTAACTGTTGCCGTAATCCCTTTTGGTGAAGGAATTTATGTTACTGATATTAATGCCGGCGTGCTTTATCTGCTCGCAGTGGCATCACTCAGCGTTTATGGTATAACGCTTGCCGGATGGGCATCAAATAGTAAATATTCACTTCTTGGTGGATTGCGTGCTGCCGCACAAATGATAAGCTACGAACTTCCCCTGGGTATGGCTGTGGCCTCCGTCGTAATTTTCGTTGGTTCACTTAGCGTTGTGGATGTTGCAGTAGCCCAGGAAAACTGGTGGTTTGTATTTTTGAATCCTATTGGGGCAATCATATTCATTATTGCAGCCTTTGCCGAGAGTAACCGAACACCATTCGACCTCGTTGAGGCTGAACAGGAGCTTGTGGGCGGGTTCCACACCGAGTATAGCTCCATGAAATTCGGAATGTTCTTCCTTGCAGAATATATGCACGTGGTGATCAACTCCATGCTGATGACTACATTTTTCTTCGGCTCATACCACCTGCCCTTTGCAGGCTACTGGCTTCCGGAGCTGCCCACCGTCGCCAAAGCCATATTGGATATATCCGTGTTTACCGGTAAAACAGCCTTCTTTGTATTTCTCTTCATCTGGGTGAGATGGACTATACCACGATTTAAATTTAATCAGGTTATGAAACTATGCTGGAGCAAACTTCTGCCACTTAGTATCATAAACTTTATTGTGATAGCAGGAATTCTATTCCTGATCTACGCCTGATCCCCAGTACAAACTCGACAGTCGAAAAAAGCAATCGACAGTCGAGGCTAAAGTCCCTTCGTCGGATCCCGAAAACATTCGGGACATTTTTCG
>CAZXYQ010000188.1:0-1788 GCA_964644975.1 uncultured Rhodohalobacter sp. | reverse complement strand
CAGTCGAGGCTAAAGTCCCTTCGTCGGATCCCGAAAACATTCGGGACATTTTTCGTCCGACGAATTATCAACGCCCCTCACTCTTTTTCTCCACCCTTATCATCTAAGTGCATAACCCTTTCCCAGCACAAACTCGACAGTCGAAAAAAACAATCGACAGTCGAGGGAAATGTGTTTTCACTGTTTCCAAATTTGTTTCGAAATGAGTATATATGTTGAAACATGTAATGGGTAAAATTTAGGGGGAATTTCAAATGGCTGAAACAGTAACGCTGATCATTCACGGGTGGAGCGACTGCTCCAATTCGTTTGTACACATGAAACGGAGACTGCAGGAACGCGGTGTGGGAACCGTTGACACGATTTTATATGGTGATTACGAATCACGCGCCGATAACATCACGTTTAACGACGTAGTAGACGGACTGAACGAACAGATGATTAAGAAAGGATTAATCAAAAGAGACGGTACCGGGAAATCAGACATCAACGTGGTTGTTCATTCCACAGGCGGATTAGTTATACGCCATTGGATCTGGAGATATTACGCAGACAGAATTGAGGAGTGTCCGGTGAAGAGAGTAGTTATGCTCGCCCCGGCGAATTTTGGTTCACCGCTGGCACATCGTGGTAAATCGTTTTTGGGACGTCTGGTAAAAGGCAGATGGAAAATCGGTGACTTTCTGGAAGTGGGCCGGCAGCTTCTGGACGGCCTTGAACTGGGCAGCCCCTACCAGTGGGAACTCGCCCATCGCGACATTTTCTGCGATGGAGGTTGCTACTACAGACGCGATAAAATCCAGCTCACCATTCTCACCGGTTTGGAAGATTACAGCGGAATTAGGGGATGGGTGAACAAACCCGGAACAGACGGTACCGTTGTTATTGCAGGCACTACGCTCAACACCGTTAAGCTAAAAGTCGATTTTTCTGATCCTGCTACCCCACATAAATGGAAAGAAATTAAGACGCCCAGTGATTTTGGGTTCGGCGTTCTGCCGAAAGTCGATCACGGTACCATTGTAAGTGAGTTCGAAAAAGAGGCTGGTCGTGTCATTGATCTTACGGTTGAGGCGCTTACTATCGATTCGTCTGATGCATTCGCACGATATAAAAACAAGCTTGAAGGGATCACAGATATAGCCTACAGCGCTTACAGAAACAGAGATTTGCGGAAATATGGGAGATTTCAACAGTTTATTATTCACGCCACGGACGATCACGGAGCTCCGGTAACCGATTTTACCCTCGAATTTGATCTATACCAACACGAAAAAGCAGAAAAATGTGTCGTGTCAGGAAACAAATATTTTAACCTAAAAGAACAGAACTACTCAGGAAAGTTTCAGCGCGAACTATTGTGCGAGATTCACACACATACCAAAGATCCGAGTTTTCGCCGGCTACTGGTAAATATCGATCGCATGAACGATCTTATTGACAAAACAAAAAAAGAGATCGGTGATTTTGTTTTGACGATGAATCTTTACGTCCCCGAGGTTGATAAAGGGATCTTTTTTGACCTCGATTCTCTGCAAAAGGTAGTTGTATTTGATTCTATCGGTGGTTCAGATCTAAAAGGCAGCGGCGAACTGCCCGACCTGTTTTACCCTAATACGACTACTCTGCTGGAAATGCAGGTAAACAGAAAAACCAGCTATGTAAGGATCGGGAAAAATCCAAGGTAAAAAGTGGATTAATGATATCTGAGCTATCATGATTTCAGTATGAAATCTACTTAAAGTGCATCTAAATGGATACTGATAAAACGTTAAGAGAGTAACTCAG
>CAZXYQ010000187.1:0-4743 GCA_964644975.1 uncultured Rhodohalobacter sp. | reverse complement strand
TCTTAATGCATGCCAGAAAGATTATAAAACGGTCTATTTTGACAGCAGCCACGAAGTATCGGGAAAGATGATTTCACTCGAGGATATTTCACCTGGGATGCTGTTCGGCGGCGCGGTATCTACGGGTATTGACCTGCTGATGTTTAGCTTTTTTGCCGTGGGCACCCTGCCTTTAATGATTGCTGCAACGTTCTTTGCATGTGGAATTGCTTTGTTCTTCCCCAATATTCGCCTTGCTGGTTCATATATCTTATCGTGCTGGTGTTGCTATGTAGGTCAATACCTATGTATACTGTTTGTGTATCTTTCATAAGAGGTCTCCTATGGATTTGGTTAAAGTGTAAGGAACTTAAATGTACCAAATTAAGGGCGGCCTCTTTTTTATAATACCTTATTGTCCTCGTGGCAAAAACGATCCTGATATTTTAAGACTCTCTATTTGTTTCCTACATTGTCGAAGCATTTTTTAAAGCTAAATACATTTCACCCACAATCCCGAGAAATCGGGACTGTAGAACCGATAAATTTATCAATACAGTTTATGTAGCACAATTTTTCATACATTAGCATTTTAAATCCGCATCATAGATTCCTCATGAATTTATACATCCAAAGTTGTAAACCACTTCTCTTAAAGCTTCTTTTTTTTATCGTTTGGTGTAGCGTTGTATCTGATACACAGGGACAATCCAATGAACTTCCTTTCACGGTCATGGACCTGAGTTCTATGGATGATTTTGATTATCCTTCTGAAAACTGGGTTCTCGCCGGTTCGGTATTTATGGATTTTTATACAGATCACGATGTCCGGCCAGAATCCGGAAGGGGGATTCTCGTAAACACCAACCAAGGGGATAATCCTCAGGATATTTTTACAGAATGGGAGCATGGCGACCTGGATCTTGAACTTGAATTTATGATGGCGAAAAATTCCAATTCCGGCATCTATTTTCAGGGGCGCTACGAATTGCAGATGCTTGACAGTTGGGGAGTGCAGAATCCGGCTTACTTCGATATGGGCGGTGTCTATTCCTGGCTGGATGAGAGCGAAGGCAGAGGCGGAATTCCGCCGCGGATAAATGCAAGCCGGGCACCCGGACTCTGGCAACATCTTTCCATAAAATTCAGAGCACCGAAATTTGATGATAATGGAGATAAAATTGCGCCCGCCCGTCTCGAGGAAGTAAAACTAAATGGCGTTCTGATTCACAGAAATGTAAGCCTCACACAACCCACCGGCGGATCCATACGTTCTGATGAGTCAGAAATGGGTCCATTGCGATTTCAGGGCGATCACGGCCCGGTGGCATTTCAAAATATTCGGTACAAAATATATGATAACGATCCGCTTCATATCCAGAATCTCACCTATCACTATTTTGAAGGAGACTTTGAATCGGCTTCAGATGTAACAGAGGCGGATCATTCAGAGGAAGGGCAGCTTGAAAAACTGAATCTGAATCCGATCAGAGGGTCGGGGGAATTTGGTGTGATATACCGCGGTGAACTTCAAATTGATGTACCCGGTGACTATCTTTTTGATTTGAGAAGCGATGGCGGCACCCGGTTCACAATTAACGGTGACCTTCTTGGTGAGACTGATGATGACAATCGCCGGGGAGATGCCGCACCGGTTACAATTTCACTGGATGAAGGCATCCACCCTGTTGAAGTGATCTATTTCAGGGGAGCGAGAGGCGGACAGCCTGCTCTTGGCCTGATGGCTGAAGGGCCGGGCATCAATCGGCATAACCTGCACGAAACCGGCTCTATGCCGGTCAGCCGCGAACAAATTCCATATCTCGTTGAGCCTGTCAGCGAGCCGGTTGTGATGCACGGTTTTATGGATATGGGCGCGCGTGTTCACACTCATACCGCCGCAGTTGGTTATCCGGGGGGGATAAATTTTGCTTTCGATCAAAACAGCGGTTCCCTCATGAAAATCTGGAAAGGGAATTTCCTGGATGCATCTACAATGTGGCTCGGCCGGGGAGGTGGTAACCTGTCCTTAAATGAAGAAGGAGCCATTTCACTTGGCGGTGAACCTTCAATGGCGTTTTTGCAACATGCTGATGACGCCTGGCCCGATTCATTACAGGATGATGTTCACTATCAATTTAACAGCTATCGATTTGATGAAGATCGTTACCTGAAATTCAGCTACCAACTGGGCCAAACGAATGTCGAAGAGCAGATCATCCCCGGAAACGAAGGCAGAGAACTGATTCGAAAGATGACATTCAAACCGAATGAATCAAATGAATCCCTGTACCTGAGAATTGCTGCAGCAAACAGCATACGGGAGTTGCCCAATCAACTGTTTGACATTGGTGACAGTACTTTCTACATCCGTATTGAAACTGAAAATCAAACCGAAGTGAGAGTTCGAAACGGCGCTGGCGGTCAGGAGCTGATTGTTCCCATTAAAGCGGATGATGAATTCTCCATTCGTTACTCCTACATCTGGTGAGCGGGGTTATGATCTCAGCAAAACACACGACAAATAGTACCCATGCCAAATTCACGACTCTTATGGCTAATTTCTTGATGATTTCATTAAAAGCAGTAGCACTATTTTCACTAATCATTTCCGGATTATTGACATCACCGGAGGCAACAGCAACACATCTGCAGCAGGCTGATTCTGATACTGTTACATCTGTTAGTGAAAGCGACTACTACCAGATCCGGGATATTCCCGCACCTGAAGGATCCTATCTCGAAGTGGGTGGGCTCGCCATACTCCCCAGTGGAAAGCTGGCTGTTGCTACCCGCAGAGGGGATATCTGGCTGATTGAAAATCCCTCGCTGGAAAATGGTTCAGCACCTCACTATACAAGGTTTGCGCGTGGATTGTATGAAACTCTCGGACTCCGGTATAAAGACGGTTCACTGTACACGGCTCAGCGGGGTGAATTGACAAAACTTACCGATACAAGCGGCGATGGCAGGGCGGAT
The DNA here is from genome assembly GCA_964644975.1 of uncultured Rhodohalobacter sp. GTDB lineage: Bacteria > Bacteroidota > Rhodothermia > Balneolales > Balneolaceae > SW132. The sequence goes on along the minus strand of CAZXYQ010000187.1, from coordinate 1,785 downwards.
CTTTATGAGCGGGTCTACGCCTGGCCCCTATCAGGGCACTATCATGAGTATACCTTTGGCCCCGCATTCCTTCCCAATGGGAATATGGTTGTAACCGGAAACGTGGCCTTTGATGAAGTCCGCTGGTGGGAAGCTCAAAGCCGCGCTCCCTGGCGTGGATGGGCGATGATTATTACACCCGAAGGTGAAATGAAGCCATTTGCCGCAGGAATGCGTTCGCCGGCAGGCATTGCGGTAAATCATGAAGGGGAGATACTATATACAGATAATGAAGGCGATTGGATCGGTTCAGGTTTCCTTGCGCATGTGGAAGAAGGTGATTTTTTGGGCAATCCCGCCGGACTGGCATGGGCAGATCACCCGGAATCTCCCGTAGATGTCCAGCGCGATGATATTGTAGATAGTGAACGTCCCCTGTATGAGACCGCAGAACGTGTGCCCGGCGTTAAGCTACCGGCAGTCTGGATTCCGCATACGCTGATGGGTATTTCTACATCAGATATTCTTCAGGCTTCTGATGAATCCTTCGGCCCGTACAAAAATCACTACTTTGTTGGAGACCAGGGACATGCACTAATCAACCGTGTGGTAATGGAAAGGATAAATGGCCAATACCAGGGAGTGGTTTTTCCATTCAGGCGAGGATTTGCTTCCGGAGTATTACGAATGATATGGGGAGAAGACGGGGCAATGTACGTGGGAATGACCGATCGGGGATGGTCCTCCACCGGGGAGCGGGGATATGGACTGCAGCGCCTGGAGTGGAATGGAAACGTACCTTTTGAGATGAGGGATATGAAAGCGACACCAGACGGATTTGAAATTGAATTTACAAAACCGGTAAACCGGGAACTCGCTGGAAATCCGGCATTGTATAACGTGACCAATTTCACCTATATGTACCGCTATGATTATGGAAGCCCGATTATAAACCAGGAAGATGCTCCTGTGAAAGGTTTGCAGGTTTCGGATGACGGGCTGCGAGTGCGCCTGGTAGTAGATAATCTCAGGGAGAAATATGTGCATGAAGTAAAGCTTGGAGCACTTCGTTCTGAATCAGGAACTCCACTTTTGCATGATGTAGGCTACTATACCCTGAATTACCTTCCGGAAGGTGAAATACTTTCTGAAAGCGAATGGACCGCCGTAAGGACTGAGCATCAACAAGTAGAAAGTACCGTAGATGAACTGGCAGAAGAGCAGGACGATGAAGCTGAAATACGTGAGGAGTCCGATGCACCGACCGCAAAACGTGTAATTGAAATGCCAGAATCCTGGAATGGCAGCGCTGACCAAACTATCCGGCTGGGTACAAATCCCGGATTAAGGTTTGATTTGGAAACGATAGAAGTTCAGGCTGGCAGTAGGATTCAGCTTGTGTTTAACAATAATGATGATATGCAGCACAATGTTGTAATTGTACAACCGGGAACCGCAGATGAAATTGGAGAAGAAGCGATGCAGCTGGGCCTTCGAGGTGGCGAAATGAACTATGTGCCGGATAACGAGAATGTCTTGTATTATACGTCTGTTCTGCGGCCAGGTGAAAATGAGACAATTTATTTTACGGCTCCCGAAACACCCGGTAACTATACCTTCGTGTGTACATTCCCGGGCCATCATATAATCATGAGAGGCACTCTGATCGTCCAATAAAGGATCACGTTTCTGCCATTACTAAGAACAAAGCGTGAGGAGTTCTATTGAATCATAGTCTGAGCCTCGTCCATCGTCGGACGAGATTATGTGGCCTATCAGTAGCGTCCTAAACATTTGAATGTATCA
>CAZXYQ010000186.1:0-4745 GCA_964644975.1 uncultured Rhodohalobacter sp. | reverse complement strand
TCCAGGTAGAGGCTGCCAATTGTTTTCGCAAACTGCAGCGTACTGTTTTCCGGCTTATGCCTTTCGGGTATGGCGCGCTGGTTCCGTCTTCCCTTAAAAATCATGAACAGAAGTATTCCGGCAAGAGCGAGAAACCATCCGTGTCGAAGTTTGGGTTCACTCAGTACGTAACCCATTGGTGTGCTATACTGCTCACGTCCCGTTTTATAATATTCATCCCAGATAACGTCGCGCACAGGGAGATAAGAGAGTATTTTAAAAGCATATTCGGCATGATGCTCCTCCCGGGTGTAGTAGTTCGTGAACGCAACCGGTAACAGGTGAACGTAAACCAAGCCGCTGCCATGTTCTATCCGCACAAAATTATTTCTTTCTTCCGTTAAACCACCCAATAGAGTAGTTCTGGCGGTATCCAACTCCGAAAAATAGGCGATACGACCGCCTTCAAATTCCCAGCCGGATTCACTCATCAGCGCCGGGTTCATAAGATTCATTCTAATCAATTCGCTTTCTGTTTGATCTATCTCCGTCAGGCGATCGAGATTAAGCTGCTGATGATCAAACAGAGAGGTATACCTGACTTTAAACGAGAGCTCTTCGGCCAGCACATCACCGGGCGCCGATGTTGAAATGAACAGGTGATCACCTCCTTCTACCCTCTTCAAAAGCAGATCCATTTCGTTCGAATCGGGGTCCAGCCTGTCATTTATAAACACCCAGTTCGTCCGCCCCTTTTCCCGGTCCGTACGTAGTAAATATTCAAACGGAGGAGTTGTCAGCAGTTGAATGTCACTGTCGGGAAACAGAGTCTCCAGTTCATTTTGAAGAATGTAGGTGCCGTGCGGAATTTTATCGGATCCGCTGAAAGAGGGACTCCAGTCTATCGTCTGAGACTCATACGTCAGAAAACCGATGTAGAATGCTGCGATCAATGCTACAATCCAGAGATAGAGTCTATTCTTTTTATCCACGGCTGCCTCCGTCAACTGAATGTTTAGTTGAGTCTTCATCCTGCTGCAACAGGTTTTTGAGTTTTGTGTAACTATCTGTTACGCCGGAAAACCCATTGCTGTCAATCCCGAAATCGCCATACTCCGTATAGTCATAAATTCGCGTCAGTTTTCGAAGAGGACCGGCTGCCGGATGCGGCTCGGTTTCGTAGATGTATTCCTGGTTGGTTTTATTAATCGCCCACTCAATCATCCCTGCCCTGCTTAAATCCCTCAGCGATTTTTGATAGGTAAGACGCACCGCCTCGCGGTAATTTCCTATGGTAACCGCCTTTTCAATCAGCCTGTCAAGATTTTCTTCAGATTCCACGCCAGGATCGCGCTGAAAGCGGACCGCCTCCGATGCTGATTTTCCGTAAAACGCTTTCCTGATATTCCCTTTCAATACCTGGTTTAGCAACAGATAAATGACGCCAATGAGCAACAGAACAAATATAATTCGAATTACAAAACCGCTGGTCTCTCCACCCATCATCCCGTCAAGAAAGTTTGCAATTTCTGAGATGATCAAACCGATAAATGAATCCGATCGCTCCGGGCGCTCATCATAGGTCAGCTCCAGATCGGAACGATATTTCGACAGACGATCTGGATCAGCAAGGCGCACATTCACCTCAGAGCTGTCAGCCTTCAGCTCTGACTGTTGAGCCATCAGTTTTTCAGGCACGATCGTCAGCATCACTGCAGTAAGCAGACATATGACAGAAAATATTTTAGATATATGGCTGATCAAGGAAAGTTTAAATTATTTTTTAGGTTTTACCCAAATCATCAGGAGCCATCCGAGGCGAGTTGTTCAACCTGCTCGCCAAGAGTAAGACCTTCTTTACGCTCTTCAAGATTAAAATAGTGCAGCCCAATCGAAATGGACTGGGCACCGAAAAACAGCCCCTGAAACACGAACGACAGCGTAAAAAATATAGTGCTGATCACCTCCATGAACCCGCCTGCAGCATTGCCTAAACCGGCACTTATAACTGCGTTTATCAGCAGCAATGGTGTGCTTAAAAGCTGAGAAAGAATACCAAATACAATTGTAATGAGCAGGTAGACTCCGAATGTTTGCCAAAAATACCCTTTTGTGAGATTCCATGAGACGCTCAGCGAGCTCAGGCCGCCTGTATCTTTCACAAACAGTGCTACAGGAAACACCATCAGCCTGATTAAAACAAATATTGATATAAGGATTGAAAATAGAAAAACAGAGGCTATTGTAAATACTCCCAGCTGTGCTGAGATCAGCGTAAAGAGCATCGTTGGTAAAAAGAAAAATATCACGGAAAAGAGAACGGTCAGAAGTATAAAAACAAATACGAGTACGAGAACCTTGAAAAACATCCCTTCACTGAATGTTGAAATATCGAGCGGTACATCGCCACTTGCGGCGTGTTTTAAATGCTGACAGACTGTGCCGAAGAGCAGCACATACGAGAGCCCGATGAAAAAGAAGGCCCCAAACAGAAGGCCGGCTGAATTGAACAGTGCGGAATCTTCAATATCAGCCGGTGTTAAAAATGACTGACCAAAAATATCGCCAAATCCAACAGCCAGAATAACGGATCCTATCATAAGCGGTCCCATCACGTAAACGGCCGTCATGATCAGAAGCGATTTCCAGTATATTCGGATGTATTTAAATGTATCTCCGAGAACGTCGAACACGCCCCTGGTTTGCCGTAATTTAAAACTGTCTAATTCCATTGCAGAAAATTGAAGTTACTTTTGATATTGGGCTTTGATTCTTGTGAAGGGCAGATATGCGTAGTACCAGATCACGAAAAGAAGGGATGCTCCTATGATCGTGAGGCTCAAAATGGCTGGCATCCCCGTGTAGCGTGTTACAAACGATTCAAGAAATCCCGCGACGATAAATACCGGAACCAATCCAATAATCATCTTCACACCGTCTTTTGCGCCCGCTACAAACGACCGGTAGCGTGTGTAAGTGCCGGGAAAAAGAAAACTGTTGCCAAGCACTATACCTGCGGCTCCCGCCACAACAATTGCAGAGATCTCCAGCGTACCGTGAATAAATACAACCCGAAGCGATTCGCCCAGCAGGTCATACTGATTAAAAAACTGAAGAAACGATCCGATCATAATTCCATTCATGATCAGTATATAACCGGTTCCAATAGCCGTAAGCAAGCCAAAAACAAACGCCAAAAACGATACCCGAACGTTGTTCATCGTAATACCAAGAAACATATCCATCTGGCGCTGGCTACCGTACACCGCTAGCGGATCACCGCTTTCAATATTGGCTATGGTCATATTCACATATTGGTCTCCTAAAATAGTCCGTGCAAATTCTGCATCGTTTGTCTGGCTAATGTACCCGATCAGGAGCGCTACTGAAAATACAATTACGGAATAGAGAAGAGACTTTCGGTGCCTGCCATACACCAGCGGAAGTTCGTCGGCCCAAAATGTAATGAAACGGCCCATCTCCTCTTTTCGGGTTCTGTGAATGGTATCGTGAACTTTAACGGTGAGCCTGTTCAGATACCGCTCAGCCTGGGAACCGGGGAACTTGCTCTGCGCATACGCCAGGTCGTCGGTCAGTTCGGTGTAGAGTTCCGCAAGACGATCCGGATCACCCGATTTATCCTGCTCCAAAAGCCGCTCGAACTTCTTCCAGCGTTCTTCGTTCTGTTTTATGAATGTAACTTCTCTCACCGACAGCCGATTGATTGTTTACTATTTACTCGAAATTTGATAAACATTTTATTTACTTCTACTCTGAATGGTCGAAAACTAATAGTATTAATCACCTGATGGGTGAAGAAATCTGTTTAAATGTTCAGATCGTTCAATCCTTTTCATCCGTCACATTACGGTGGTATATTGCGCGGACGCATATTTCAGTTTGATAGTAGTTGATTTGACGGATAAAAGAAAAGAGTTTTTTGTTTAATGAACCGTATTGACGTAGAAACCTCCCGGCATGTTCGCCTCTCTTATGAACCCGCTCCGATTCTCCATAGAATGCTCGCCTGGGGCGTTGATGTATCTCTCTACATAATTTACATCGTTACATTTCTTTGGATATGGGGTGGAATTCTTCCATCACAAATCACCGAAAATCTTAATATGGACTGGGTAGTTATGCTTTTTCTATCGCTCCCCTATTTCATCTATTTTCCGTTAATAGAGACCGTTTGGGAGGGGCGATCAATTGGAAAAAAGGTACTGGGAATTCGCGTTACCAAAAAGGACGGGACCCGCGCAGGACTCGGAGATTATATCGTGCGATGGCTTTTTCGCTTTATTGAGATCAGCGGAACCGGTGGCGTTATCGCCATTCTTACAATACTGATTAACGGAAAAGGACAGCGCGTGGGTGATCTCGTAGCAAACACCTGCGTTATCCTTGAAGACGACCATAGCGTATCTCACCGCAAGCTTTTCGGCAATACAAATTTGGACCATCACGTCGTGTTCAGCAGCGCAGCTGAGCTGGAGGATAAAGATATCCGGGTGATCCAAACGCTTCTCAATTCACACAGAGACTACTCACCGCGCGCCCGCCGGGAACTGATGGACCGCTCACGAAAATTGATTGAGCAAAAAATCGATGCTTCTGACCATAACCTCTCATCAGAAGAGTATCTGAAAACAGTCGTCCGCGATTATAATGCCATTTATGGATCGGATGTAAATCAGGTTTGATGGGGAGCAGTTCAGGTCCTCGTCTGCACGCTGCTTCTGCGGGCTGACGAGTTCATGTGGCTC
>CAZXYQ010000185.1:0-4778 GCA_964644975.1 uncultured Rhodohalobacter sp. | reverse complement strand
TTCATGGATGACTCATCCGATGACTCTTAGGATAGCTCACCGTTGACACATCACTCGAATGAATAAAAAATCTTCCGATATGAACTCATCATCGTTACGTAAAGATCAGTTGCTGTCAGGTGATCTTCCGGAAAAGGAGTATGCGCCTTATTATCAAGCCTACATTGAATTATGCGGCGGCGAGTACCTTTTTAAATGTCTCAGGGATGGGAAGGAGAAATTTCTGGCGTTTGCCGCAACCTTGACAAATGAAAAAGCGCACTATCGGTATGAAGATAATAAATGGTCACTGAAAGAGGTGATAGGGCATATGACCGATACGGAACGGATTATGGCATTTCGGGCGCTCTCATTTGCCCGCGGTGAAACAGGAGAGTTTCCCGGCTACGATCATAACGCTTACGTAGATGAGGCCAAATTTGATAATAGACCATTGAATGATCTCCTAACCGATTATATCCATGTACGAGAATCTACAATGGATCTGTTTGAATCATTTTCTCCTGAGATGCTGCTGCGAACCGGAACCGCCAGCCAATGTATCTTTTCAGTACGGGCCCTTGGTTTTATTATTGCGGGTCACGAAAGACACCATATGAAAGTGATAAAGGATATGTATATGCCGGGATTGCGTTGATCTGCCGTTTATGGAAGTGATATTGCTCCCGCTTTATTGATCTCTTCCTTTTTCAGGTTCAGTTTTCTTCCTCCGGCAAATCGCACCAGCTTATCCGTAATTTTTTCTGCATCCGCAATTTCCGGTATGACTGCCCGTGAAGAATCACACAGCCATCTTTGGATCGGTGTTACGGAATGATCACCGAGCTCAAACTGAACGGGTACTCCCATCTTTTGAAGTGCAATTGCATTGCATAGCTGTTCGTACTGATTTTTGATGGGTACCACCATCAGCTTTTTCCCAAGGTAGATTGATTCGGCACAGGTTTCGAATCCGGCGCTGGTGAGTACCCCATAGCAAGATTCAAGGCTTTGAAGAAAAGGTTCGTTGCCTACCGGGTGCACGGTAACATTATGCGTGGTGTACGATTCATCGCACAACGGTGAGAAGATTTCCCATCGAACCGAACGGCACTGCCGGAAGATGGGAATAAGGTTTCGGTGATCATAGGCGGGAAGGTAAACTGAAATATGATTTCCACTCACAGGATTGAGATTTCCGACATCAGACCGGATTATGGGTCCCTCCACAAAATGATCATACTTAAGAAAATGAAACCCAATCGCTTTATGGGATGGAGCAAAATGCTTCAGGATCTGTTCAGCAAAAACCGAGGTTCGGGACGGACGCGGTGTTCTGTCTGATAAAAATGCAGCCTGGTGGCTCAATCCAATGCACCGTTTGCCAGCCTTCATGGCGGCCCAGGAGCTGATCGGCTCATAATCACTAATCACAAGATCGTACTTTTCAATATTCAGATGACGCACATCATTTAGAAATGAGATTGGATCGAGCTGAAGAGCTGTTTTCAGGTAGGATACGCCGCCGTTGGAATCGTAAGTTAGGCTGATGCCCCTTTTGTAAGATATATCCAGGTTTTCAAGTTTCATCTGACAGTTGTGCCCGCTGAGTAAAACATCCACTTCGGCCTTTTGCGACAAAACCGGAAGAATTTCTCTTGCCCGGCTGATGTGACCGTGTCCTGTGCCCTGGATACCGTATAAGATGTTCATCCTATAACCTTTTTTGAAGTTTGTTTCCGATTTTTTAAGATTTTCTCAATTCGTTGTTCAGCCGTAAATTCCTCTTCACTGTAGCGATACATGGTCCATTGATCTCCGATATACTCAAGAGCGGTCAGATTTTCAACCCAGTCTCCGGAGTTCATATAGATCACTGAGCCTTTCTCGTTCTCAAAACCGCGAATTTTAGGCTGATGAATATGCCCGCATATCACGTAATCATATCCCTGATCGATGGCAAGATCGATCGCAGTATTTTCGAAATTGTCGATAAATTGTACCGCTCTCTTTACGCTGTCCTTAATCTGTTTGGAAAGGGAAATTTTCCCCCGTCCCATCTTGATGGAAAACCAATTCACGAGTTTATTAATCATAATCAGCAGTTCATATCCCTTGCCACCAATTTTGGCGATCCACTTGGAGTGCTTCATGGTTACATCAAAAATGTCTCCGTGGAAAATCCATACTTTTTCACCCTTTAGTTCAAGAATTAGCTTGTCTCTAATGAACAGCGGACCGAGCTGCAGGCTTGAAACTTTTCGGAGTACCTCATCGTGATTTCCCGTGAGGTAGTAGATGTCGGTACCATTTGCCATTTTAGTAAGAAGCGTGCGAAGAACCATCATGTGTGATTCCGGCCAGTAGTATTTCCTGAAATTCCAAACATCTACGAAGTCACCATTCAGAATGATCATTTTGGGATTGATGGAATTGAGGTACTGAAGAAGCTCAAGTGCATGGCATCCAACCGTTCCGAGGTGGATATCGGAGAGCACTAAAATATCAACGGGACGTTTTTTCATTCGCAGATGATTTATTGTAAACCGTAGCCATGAGGGTGAAAAGGTACACAATGGAATTATTTTCACTCAAGTAACTCAATGAGTATTAAGCAATTGTTGACTTATTGTTAGATTTGAATGAAAAATGATGCTTATATAGTGGGGTGAGATAGATTTCGCAGATTCAATATTTTTCACTAACATAAACCAATATAAATCATGAAGCGTATACCATAAAGTATTTGATCCGGCACTGGAAGGGAATTACAAATAAAAGTTATCACTGGGCCATCAAATAAAAAGTTCTTATCGATGAGTCAACGGTCATGAGTGGGCCATATCTGAATTAATCAGTAATTATTTATTTCTCCGACGTGTGGCGATAATCTGAGTTCTCGAGCACTTGTACTCTCTCACTCAGCCGGGTGAGGAGAATCAGGACCATCTCCGGCAAACGTTATCTAACCGGAATATCTCAAATAGATTTTGTTGAATATTACATAAAACATTGTAGCACTAGTTTGTGGAAATGGTAGAGGATAAAAGAGCGGCATCGTGTCTACCATCACAACTTATCTCTCAGCTTTGTTTATCCGTAGCATGCCTTTGGCGAATTGTGAAATAGTTTTCAAAAGCTGATGAGCCGGCGGACGCCTCCGCCTCCAAGTCACCTTTACCTTGCTGATAGCCCCGAAGGATTTCGGGACTTGATGAGAAAATCCGGGCTAAACCATACATTTTTGAGCTGTTGCAAGTAAAAATTATGAATAAATATTCTGTTGAAAGCTATCATGTACTGTTAATCGAAGACAACCCGGGAGATGTTCTGCTAATTACAGATTACCTGGAGCAATTTAGTTCTGAAACAAAAGTGGATGGAGCTAAGACATTTAGTGATGCTGAGGAGCTGATATTCAAAAATACCGTCGCTTACGATGTGGTGCTTTTGGATTTGAATCTGCCGGATAAAGAGGGGGAGGAGCTTATTTTATCCATACTTAAGCTAGTTGAATCTACTCCTGTAATTGTGCTGACGGGCTACTCGGATATGCAGTTCAGTATCAAGTCTCTGAGCCTTGGTGTTTCAGATTATATTTTGAAAGATGAACTTTTACCCAGCACTCTTTGGAAAAGCGTTCGGTATAGCATTGAGCGAAATCTCGCCTCCAAAAAGCTCCAGGAATCAGAGCAGCGATATCGCTACCTTTTTGAAAATATTCCAACTTCTATATTGATATGGGATATTGAAAGCCGCAAGATATTGGATTGCAACCGGGAGGCGTCGCTCAAATACGGTTATACCAAAGCTCAACTCAAAAGCTTAAAAATTGAGAATGTCTGTCCGGATGTTTTAAGCAGAGGAATCTCTGCTTCCGGTAAAGAAAAATTCTGTGAGGGAGATGAGCCGGTAATCAACCATAAAATTTTGAACCAAAAGAAAAACAGTGGTGAGATCTTTTTTGCAGAAGTGAAAGCACATTTTATACGATATCGTGGCCGAAAATCTGTTTTGTTTATTGTGAACGATGTAACCGAAAAAATTGAGATACAGGAGCGTGTGATGGAGGGTTCCTTACAGGCTGAAGAAAAGGAAAGAAACCGAATTGCCAAAGAATTGCACGACGGTATTGTACAGCAACTGGTAGCTTGTGGTATGTATGCTGAAACAATATCCAAAGAAATTCTTGAAGACCAGTCTTTAATTCATAAAGTAGATAGTCTGCACAAACTTTTGGTCAAAACAACCATACAAACGCGTGATATTTCCCACAATCTGAAATCAGCTGAATTTGAATTCTCCACTCTTCCAGAGCTGTTAAAACAGCTTGTGAAGCAGTTACAGCAAGCCGGATCCATCGACTTTACACTGAATAACCATCTCGAACGGAGTAAAGATTATGAGAGCAATTTTAAAAAGAACATATTTCGATCGGTTCAGGAGCTTTGTAATAATATTATGAAACACTCTAATGCTTCAGTCGCAATCGTAACCGTTGAAGAGGTGGGGAGAACACTGTTTATCAGTATAAAAGATGATGGAGATGGTTTTGACTTTATCTACCCGGTCAGCCATGGATATGGACTCAAAAACGTGGAAAGCAGAATGATACGGCTCAATGGTGGTATCGAATTTAGTAAAAATGAAAAAGGCGGCCTGCAGATTCACATGGAAATCCCGGTAGAGGCAAATTGATCTAAAGCGATTTGGATATCAGCTGCGTTCGGGAGAAGAGCAGAGGCAGGCTTTATTTAAAAGATTTTGTTATATAGGTCGTTATCATATTTTAATTAATT
>CAZXYQ010000184.1:0-4920 GCA_964644975.1 uncultured Rhodohalobacter sp. | reverse complement strand
ACTTTACTGACCCCAACCATCGAAAAAATTATCTTTTTATCACTCAACGGAAACACCATTTAATTAGATCTGCAATGAGCCCTGAAAATACAAAGAAAGTGACGAAATAATGGAAGTTCTTTTTCCGCTCTTTTACTCATTCCCACTTCACGGTGTCAGCTTTAGAAGAGCGTTTCTCACACTGCCGTCCTTTTGAGCTATAAACTGATCGTTAATAAATCCCGCTGCAGCAGGCGAAATTAAAAAGAGACTTCTTTTATCTATATTCTATCAAACGATTTTCAATATCTCGTGGTTACTCATGCAAACAAACTACCACGGGTTTATTCTCTTGAAACGATCAAGATATATTTTAAGATCAGCTTTTATAACATATAATTAACCGTTCATGTCTAAGCTATCCTACAAGGAGAAGTTTATTGATGTATCAGATTACGGCCGCCCGATAGCGGTCACTCTCGCCTCCTGGCTGAAAAACACATCCGCCACTCCCGTGCAGGTTACTTTGCTTTTCGGAGTATGCGGACTTGTTGCGGTCTACTCTATTTTAAATGGTTACTATGTTACGGCAGGCGTATTTCTTGTACTGAAGTCGATTATTGATGCGGTTGACGGAGAACTCGCACGGGTAAAAAAAATTCCGTCTTACACCGGGCGCTATCTCGACTCCATCTTTGATATCATTCTGAATTTCTTGGTTCTGATGGCTATATGGCACGTGACCGCCAGCCCACTTTGGGCAGCTCTGCTCGCTTTTATCTGCCTGCAGCTGCAGGGCACGCTCTACAACTACTACTATGTAATTCTTCGTCATCACTCAGAAGATGGAGATAAGACCAGCAAAATATTCGAAGAATCCACACCAAAAGCTTACCCCCGCGAGAGTCAGCGGACGGTCAATATTCTCTTCACTATTTACAAATTGCTTTATTCCGTTTACGACAGAATCATATACAAGATTGAGCGCAATGCACCGGACGCAGACCCATTCCCAAAATGGTTTATGACGATACTCTCTTTCTACGGACTCGGCTTTCAGCTTTTGATTATATCAGTTATGATGGCCGCAGGATTTATTGAGTATATTATTCCCTTCATCATATTGTACTCAATATTTATTTTACTATTTGTATTCATTCGAAAAGTGTTTTTGAATGGCTCAAGGTAATTACCTAACAATTACATCCACAGCTCTGAACAGATCAAACCGACATTTTCAAAAGTTTAATCAACTGATATAATTTAGATTATGAGAATTATTCTGACAAGCTTCTTTTTCGTGCTTCTTACAGCCTGTACAACCATCGATATCACCGAGCAAGATGCCTTTGAAAATCACAAAACCATAACACCTGAGACATTTTCATACGATCAGTATCTCCTTCAGGAACAGTTTATTGAAACCGAAGACGGAGAGACCATCAACAGCTGGTTCCTTGAACGCGAAGGTGCAGAGGCGACCGTCATCTATTTTGGCGGCAACGGCTACCTGATGGTAAAATCTCCGCCGCTTATTGAGGCGTACTCCGATATCCCTGTCAACCTTGTGCTGTTTGACTACAGGGGGTACGGTATGAGCAGCGGAACACCCTCAGTACAGGGTGTTCAGGCAGACGCCATTGCGGTATTTAATGCGGCAGTTGCTCATTTTCGCGAAGATCACAGTCACCGTGTATTTCTGCACGGGCAGTCGATGGGAACTTTTGTCTCTGCTAAAGTTGCCGACTTGGAGCAGGTTGATGGCTATATTTTGGAAAATCCTATAACAGAAGTGGACGGCTGGACCCGAAAAATGTTGCCCTGGATTTTACGTCCATTTATACGATTCGATATTGATTCCTCAATTGCCTCTCAGAGCAATCTCGAAAGAGTTTCATCGACAGACTCACCACTGCTTATTTTTTCAGGAACAAACGATATGATTACCCCAATGTGGATGTCAGAAGAGCTGTATGAAGCCTCTGCATCACCGGAAAAAAACCTGGTAAAAATTGCCGGGGGTACGCACAACGATCTCCCTACATTTGCTATTTTTCAAACCCGCCTGAAAGAGTTTCTAATTTCAGAATAAAGATGTTTACTATCTACTGAGTTTGCCCAGCTATGCAAAAAAATTATACGTCATCGCTGCTTATCTATTGGGGTGCTGCACTTGCAATTGTCTTCCTTTGGATTATTGCAATGAACCGGCTGCAGTGGTGGGATATGTTCTCAGAAACCTGGCCCATATCCCTTACCATGGTTTTGGGCTCTTTTATCGCTGGGGCAACCTCTGAGGGTGGCGGAGCCGTTGCATTTCCGGTTTTTACCAAACTGTTTGATATTGCCCCGCAAGATGCCAAAGTATTCTCCTTTTTTATCCAGTCTTTTGGTATGACGATGGCCGGCCTGTTCATCTTTCTAAAAAAAATTCCCGTACTATGGAACGTGATTTTTACAGCACTGGCAGCAGGTATAACCGGACTTGTTGCAGGAGAGCTCTTTCTCACCGTCCCCGATCCCTACCCCAAGCTTCTGTTTACATTTCTGGCCGGTATCTTCGCCTTTTTCCTCATCTATAACCGTTGGGGAATCCCTGATAATCCTGTCGACGGATTTCGGTTCAAGTCTGTAAATGATACGATGGTTATTCTTGCAACAGGTTTCATTGGGGGGCTTGTCGCCTCTGTTGTGGGTGTGGGAATTGACATGCTGGTCTTCATCGTTCTAACCCTTCTGTACGGTGTGAACGAAAAAATCAGCACGCCAACAACTGTTGTTCTGATGGGGCTACTCTCCGTGGCCGGGTTTATTTGGCATGCGGGAATTACTGCGGATGTAAACCCGGATGTATGGCGATACTGGATGAGCTGTGTCCCTATCGTAATTTTTGGAGCACCGCTGGGTGCCTGGGTCTGCAGTAAAATCGGACGCGATCAGCTGATTTGGTTCCTGCTCTTTCTGATATCGATTGAAGTTGCCAGCACAATCTGGATTATCCCTGTAACGCCGGTCAGGCTTCTCATACTAACGGGCTTTACGCTCGTTGCATCTATCCTGTTTTTCAGCCTGATTCGTGCACGCAGAATAAATGGAAATCAGCGCACACACAATCAGTAATTATATCCCCCCCGAGAATTCTAAATTCTTATTCTCTTACTTTTAATAGAGAAAAGCCTCAGCAATTAGAGTTTTTTCTTTAAAAAAAGAGGGATAAAATGATCTGATTACTATTAATTTTACGCTTTTTACAATAGAGCGGCTATGCATTACTTCACAATTTATTGAATCGTAGCTTTAGAAGTTCATTAAATCGTCGATGATACATGCACGTATCGGTTTTCTGATCTCTATTCTTTTGATCATTGTCCCGTCCATTCGAAAACCAATGGTACTTACACTGAATCATATCAAGACAGAATGAGCCCTTCCTGTTAAAGCGTTTCGTTGAAAACAGGGAGGGTTTATTATTTATCGTGAATATACCTTTCCAAAACATCGGAATCTATTGCGGTGATGCTATCATATAAAGGCTACCGATTCATTAATCCATGCTGACTCCGGTAAAGTATCACCCAGAATTGTGATATTTGGATACAATCGTGATCGTAAGAGTTTCCCTTCCCTGATAATTTGAGTTGATTATCATTTGAACTCAGATCAGAGGTTTCTAAAGCACAATACCGGTCAATAATTACAACGCAGGAGAAAAATAAATTATAATTCGTATCACATCAACGAGGATTGCTGCAAACGGAACAGACGTAACAGCCGGAACGAGCCTATCATTGATATGATAATAGACAGCATCGATCCGTTAAAATTACCAAACATAACAACTCTCAAAAGACTTGACCCTACTGTTAAGGCAAGCAAAGAAACAGCATATGGAATCGCTTTACCCTATAAAATCATCCACGTTGAAATAACAGCGGTGCTCATCGCTTCCAATTAAGTGGATTCCTGACAGAAAACAGTGTCACACCACCCGTTAAAAGCTGTATGACAACGCGCTATCAGGTATTTCCCTACATCAGATTTGGGCATTTCTTTACTTTATTCCTGTATACGATTTCATATTTTTTGAAGAAGCTTCCCATCTGGTATCTTTTATCATATCAATGATGAAAAAAGTCATTTCACTCCTCCTAATTACAATATCAGGCATCATAGCCTGCACCTCTCCCGTAAAGATTTTTGAAAAAGAGTTTAGTCAGTTAATGCATACTTCTCAGCTGCAAAACGAGATCATATCAGATGAGAAGGTTACCGTACTGCCTGAACCTGTAAGTCGTTATTTTCACTATTCAGGATTTCTCGATCAGCCGATGTCCGGAGTTACAGAAATCCTTTGGTCTGATACCAGAATTAAACTCGGGCCTGAGCAGGCCTGGAGAAACCTTGAGACCAGACAATTCAACTTCACATTCACCGGATCAAGATTGGCGTATATGAATGCGCGGATGGCGGGGATGATCCCATTTGAAGGACGGGACAAATATCATAGCGGGCAGGGGCATATGCTCGGCACGCTTGGAAGAACTTTCAAGGTGTTTGATAACCATAGCCGGGAAGTTGCTCTGGGCGGTGCGGTTATTCTCCTGGCAGAATCCCTGCTTGAGCCATCCATCGCATTCCAAAACTACATCTCATGGGAGCCCATTGATGATCTAACTGCTGGGGCTTCACTGCATCACGGTGAGATCACCGTAAGCGGTATTTTCCGCTTCAATGAGGCGGGGGAATTTATCCGATTCGAAAGCAATGACCGTCCATTCGAAGTTAGCAGCGGTGTGTATGAACCAAAACCGTTCAGTATTGATCTAGAGGAGTATCATGAGGCTGATGGCCTGAAAATTGCCGGACGGGTGTTCGCCACCTGGCAGCTTGAAGATGGGGATTTCACCTACTGGGATGGAAGAATTACGGGATTGAGACGAA
>CAZXYQ010000183.1:0-4986 GCA_964644975.1 uncultured Rhodohalobacter sp. | reverse complement strand
GTATTTAATAAAAATTTGTAGAACGAAAGATAGAAAATTAAAAAGATTTAACGAATGATGATTTCATTTATCGGCAATAGAGAAAATCTCTGAATGCGGGCGTTGAGTGCAGACGTTGCATGCGTTGAATTGTTGAGTGTGGGCTTCGCTCGCGGTGAGTTTTGGGATCATCATCTTCTCAACAGTTCAACTTCGCGCGCAGCGCGAAACTCAACAGCACGCATAAGCGTGCGCCTCTACAGTTCATTCCCCGTACAAATACATAGCCCCTAAATTAATTTCCAGCTCAAACACTCGTCGGACGAAAAAGGCAATCGTCAGGCGAGGTTTGCTCTCAACAGTTCAACTTCGCACGCAGTGCGAAACTCAACAGCACGCATAAGCGTGCGCCTCTACAGTTCATTCCCCGTACAAATACATAGCCCCTAAATTAATTTCCGGCTCAAACACTCGTCGGACGAAAAAGGCAATCGTCAGACGAGGTTCCACAACTCAACGGCACGCGCAGCGTGCCCCCTCAACAATCCCAGCGATATGTTCGGTGTGTTTTATGATGCCAGCACCCTAGAGCCTCGAGGCTCCGCTGCATAAGCCAGTTTTTTTCACTGACCCACGCCCCCTCCAGATACTCTAATGAAGGTGCTCCCTGCTTTGTCATCTCGATACCACGAATAAACACAAGCGCCTCGAGTCCTTTTTTCCGGTATTCGGGCAGAGTTCCAAAGACCAGAGTCCTCAGTCGTCGCGCGTGTCTTTTCAGAAGGAAGAGTCGAGGAATCTGCCACCAGCGCATCCTCCCTCCTGTCTTTTTAGACACTTCGTTCAGATCAGGGATGGAAACGACAAATGATGCCGGATTTCCATCCACAAACGCCAGCAACACACTCTGTTTGATAACGATTCGCTTCAGCTGGTCTACCATCTCATCGAGTGTCTCTCGCGTAAGCTCCGTAAACTCCTGCTCGCGGTCCACTATATCCTGGTTTGCCCACGCCTTATTATAAATATGCCGGATCGCTTCAATATCTTCTTCCGGATCTTTAAAATTTACGGAGCGAATCTCCACGTTCAACTTCTGCTCAATATGATCCGTAATCTTTACCATTCGCTCGGGCAGTGGCTGATCAAAATCCCGGCGATAGCTCCAGTGATCATCCAGTTTAACAGCTCCGGATGTCTCTACAAGATCTTTATAGTAGGGCGGGTGGTAATGCATCCCGTAAATCGGCTCTTCGTTAAAATTTTCTACCAGCAGACCCCAGAATGAATCATTCTCGCCAAAATTTACCGGGCCCCGAAAAGCGTTATACCCCCTCTTTCGGTGCCACTCTCCCGCGAAATCGATCACTCCGTTCATTACCTGCTGGTCGTTAATCATCTCCAGAAAACCAATCCCTCCCATCACCGGATCGTGTACCCGATCGCGCTCCGGCTGATTCATCACCGCAAACCGGGCAACGATCTCATCTCCCTCATACATCAGGTACCTTTCGCACTCCCCGGTGTTAAAGAAGGAGTTTTTCTCCGGATCAAAGATTTTTTCGATTTCAAATCGGAATGGCGGAATCCAGTTTGGGTAATCGCTGTAAACCTCTTTTTGGAAGTCGTAAAACAGATCTATTTGTTTGCTGTCGGAAACCTTATCAAATCGGTATCTCATCAGAGTTCAGTAATTCTTACATTTAAAATAGTGATGCGGATCAAGCCTGCCTTTTTATCTGTCGGCAAGTATACTCAATCCGCTGCTTTTTAACATTACAATAGACTGAATTTTCATTTACACGCGCAGTTTTACAGGCAATGAATAAAAAGGGATATCTGACGATTTTATTGGTATTGTGCTGCATTGCTGCAGGAGTGCTGCATTTCAAGATCGACCCGAAGCTTAATAAACAGCTTCAAACGGCCTCTCAACTTGATTCTTTGATCACGCAAACTACGTTCGATTTCAGAATTTCAGCTGAGCAGGTATCGATTCGAACGGTTGAGCTGGATTCTGTTTTTCATCGGAAAGTATACACGCTGAATGTTCCGCCCGGATTTTCAAAAACCACTTTTCACCATCATTTACAACACCGGCTCTACCCGCTAAAAGCCACGCTTTACGGAAAAGTTCAATTTCCCGAACGCGATCTTCATCTTCAGATCGTTTACAACAACACAGTTCATCGTACGGTTTTACTGCGCACGGACAGCGACTTATCGTATCAGTCCGCCATTATTCCACGTCTGCCGGGGTAACCCATCGTAATGTTTTTAATTTTTACTTTCTATGAAATTAATTGAACCACAACGTTTTTTTAAAAAATTTGAGCTCCTCGATTTCCCGCAGCCGGAAATTATACAGCTCAAATATCCACTCTTTATGTGTCACGGGTATGGCGGCATAGCGGGTCTTGTTCGTCCGGCCCCGATTCACGAACCCTGCATGACTCTTCGCGGGCACGGAATTCATGCTTTTGCGCCAAATATTGTTCCCTATGCAGAGATTTCTACCCGCGCTGAGCAGTGGGCGGAAAAAATTGAGCAGCTGAAAGAGCAGTACGGATATGAAAAGTTCAATATTGTTGGCCACAGCATGGGAGGCCTGGATATGAGATACGCCATTTCCAACATGGACATTGCCGATTCTGTCGCATCGTTAACCACCATCGCCACTCCGCACCGCGGAACCAGTCTTGCTGAACTTGTTCTGACGACTCCCGGTATTTTGAAAGAGAAGCTCGGCGACGTGTTCGATTGGTTTGGCGAGAGTATCTTTCCAAATGCAAAAAGTAACGCTGTAGCCGCCGTTGAGCAGCTTACGCGCGAGTATCTGTCAGATGAGTTCAACCCGGCCGTGAAAGATCATGAGAGCGTAAAATATTACTCATTCAGTGCTGCTGTAGGCCGGGGTACCAACCATCCCCTGAACCCGATTTACAGGTATCAAAATATGCATATCTATAACCAGGAAGGCCTCAACGACTCTTTTGTTTCTGTAGAGAGTGCAATCTGGGGAGAGCATATTCAAACAACGCCTCTCAGCCATATGGAGCAGCTGGATATTCAGGTAAGCAAAGACCGCAGAAAGTATGTAGAGCATTTTTGGCTCGACCTGGTGGAGAATCTGAAAAATAATGGGTTGTGAAAGAGTGGGTTTCTCGCAGCGGCGCAAAGGCGCAGTGTAAGGTGTGATTTTGACTGATTTGTGGACTTTAAAATGGCTATCGCTAAATCTTTTTAATGAACACTGATGCTCGTGTCTATAGTTAGATAACCATTGCGTGGTCGCGTCTTTGCGAGAGTGCGTGTTTCTCGCAGCGGCGCAAAGGCGCAGTGTAAGGTGTGATTTTGACTGATTTGTGGACTTTAAAATGGCTATCGCTAAATCTTTTTAATGAACACTGATGCTCGTGTCTATAGTTAGATAACCATTGCGTGGTCGCGTCTTTGCTAGAATCTCCTGTCTGTTTACAGTTCTACCTTTTTCAGTCGTTCAAGAAGATCCCGGTCGGTCAGATCATATTGAATAGGCGTTACTGAAGCATATCCATTATCTAAAATGTCGATATCGCTTCCGCCGTTTTCTTCAAGCAACTCAAATTTTCCGGTCATCCAGTAGTAATCTCTGTTATGCGGGTCCACGCGCCCCTCAAACTCTTCTACATATCGGCTTTTGGCCTGTCTCGCCCACTGTATTCCTTTTAGTGGTCCCGAAGGTGCATTTACATTCAGAGTCACTCCTTTTTTGATTCCGTTTTCAAGCACGTATCGAATCAACCGTCGCGCCGCCTCCTGGCAACCGGTCAGATCGGCTTCTTCATCAAAATCGGTGCAGGAGAACGCAATGGATGGATAACCGAGAATTGTGCCCTCTGTAGCGGCGCTCACCGTACCTGAATAGATGATGTTTATTCCGGCATTGCTTCCGTGATTGATTCCGCTGACAACAAGATCGGGTTTTCTGTCGAGGAGCTGGTTATGAGCCAGTTTTATACAGTCGGCCGGCGTACCGTTTACGGCCCTTCCGCTATATTGGTTATCCAGTTTAAACGGACGGGCCCTGAGGGGAGTAGAAACTGTGATAGCGTGCCCCACCGCACTTTGCTGGCGATCAGGAGCCACTACCTCGATGTCGCCAAATTCGGCAGCAGCCTCAATCAGCGCTTTAATACCGTTTGAAAAAATACCATCGTCATTAGAAACAAGGATCAGTGGACGTTTTTTTGCCGTCATTCAGAAATAGCCTTAGTTGTATTGTTCATTTTCATTTGGGAAGTCACCTTTTTTTACATCGGTGATGTATCGGTTTACGGCGCTGCTCATTTCACTGTGCAGATCTGCATATCTCCGTAAAAAACGCGGGCTAAAATCTTTATTTAGCCCCAGCATATCGTGTGTGACAAGAACCTGACCGTCGCAGTGCGGACCGGCACCAATTCCGATAGTAGGGATTGAGAGTTCTTCTGTGACCCTCTTTGCCAGCGGAGACGGTATTTTTTCAAGTACAATAGAGAACACTCCGGCTTTCTCGAGTTTTTTGGCATCGGTTATCAGCTGCTCCGCCTCTTCCTCTTCTTTAGCACGAACTTTATAGGTGCCGAATTTATAGATACTCTGCGGAGTGAGTCCAAGATGACCCATAACCGGAATGCCTGCATCGACAATTTTTTTTACTGTCTTAGTTATAGCTTTGCCTCCCTCAAGTTTAACCGCATGTGCACCGGCCTCCTTCATCATTCGTCCGGCACTGATCAGTGCTTCTTTGGACGTCACCTGGTAGCTCATGAACGGCAGATCGGCGATTACAAGTGCGCGGGTTACGCCGCGAACCACACAGGATGTGTGATAGATCATATGATCGAGCGTCATCGGAACGGTAGTGTCGAAACCTGCCATAACGTTACTGGCTGAATCACCCACTAGAATAACATCAATACCGGCTGAATCAACAATACCGGCCATGGTATAGTCGTAGGCCGTGAGCATGCTGATTTTTTCGTT
>CAZXYQ010000182.1:3626-4986 GCA_964644975.1 uncultured Rhodohalobacter sp. | reverse complement strand
CCGGCCGCAATCAGGCGATCATCACGGTAGTAGTTGGTCCAGGAGCCGATGTCGCTTGACGCCCGAATATTCCAGGAACCATTGGTAACAAAAGCATCGGGTGCGGTTCGTTTGATCGCTCCGGCTGTACGATTGACGAAATTTTGGATGTTGGACATATCGACGCGTGATGGCGTCCACCCAAATTGAGTGCTCATCCCTTCCGGTTCATTGAAAATCTCCCAGCTGGAAATAGCGGGATGCCCGTGGAGGGAGTCAACCATCGGGATAAGAGAGTTGTCGATATAGGTTTGCAGTCTCTCGTTGTCGGTAAGAAGCCCCCTGTTCCTCTCGAGCTGTAGATCGTTCATCTGACCCGCCTGAAGCATATCGAAACTCCAGAGGCAGAGCATCAGACTTACATCATACCGGTAGGCTGCATCAAGAATATCTCTTAGATCATCGATCGCACCCGCTCCTGGGCCTGTCACATCCATGCCGTCAAATTCGGGAGTGTTGGTTCCGTTTGTATGAAGCCAGATGCGCATCATGTTGCCGCCATTCCGGTTTAGCTCTTCGAACATCTCTTCAAAAAGATCGAGACGGGTTTCACCGGGCCCGATATCGCGCGCAAAGTTAATCCATGCAATGTTGCCGCCGCTGGCAAATTTCTGCTCTGAAGAAATCTCAATCCTGTCGAGAGACTGGGCACTCGAAAGGCTGGTAAGTAGAAAAAGTAGAAGTAGTAACAGTGCGTATGGCTTCATATAGGTTCGGTTTATTAAAAGATGCTGATTTTCTTTTGAGAAAAAGTGCGTTTATTTAAAAAGCGTTTCCAGGTTGAATATATGCGTATGTTATTGGATATTGCTGAATAAATCAAATTGATTGATTAAAAATCTGTTCCGAAATTATATTGGAATTAAAGCGCATCAATTTGCTTAGAAGGCAAGGATTTTAGAATTGAGCACGTAAGGTTCTCATTTGAGTCTCAGAATTAATATTTTTGAAGCTTATTCTGTGGAAAAAAATTCTTTCACTTGACACGCTGGCGCTACATTAATTTTAATCTGACCGGAATATCAGATATAGAATTTAATTAAGTTCCTCTTAGTTTTTTATTGACACCTAACAAAGCCTTGTAACTACGTGTTTATCTTTAAGATCTTTAACAAGACGGTTTAAAAATGCTCCAGGGTACAAACTTACAGTATGCCAATTCGTTTAATATCAGAATTGTAATTGAAGCCATTCGCCTCTATGGTCCGGTTAGCAGGGGGGAGGTCGCTAAAAAAACGAGATTAACGGCGCAGACCGTCACCAATATTACAAAAAAACTGATGAGCGGAAACCTGATCGTTGAAGGTGACCGTGTACAAGA
>CAZXYQ010000182.1:0-3526 GCA_964644975.1 uncultured Rhodohalobacter sp. | reverse complement strand
GAACGGCTGAAACTTCCCGTATACCTCGAGAATAACGCCTCAGCCGCCGCTATCGGCGAACGCTGGTATGGCGCCGGAAAGCACATTAATAACTTCTTTTATATGTATATAGGAGCGGGACTAGGCGGAGGACTCTTCATCAACGGTCAGTTACATTCAGGAGCCACGGGTAATGCCGGTGAGATAGGCTATACACCTATAGACAGGAATGGAGTTGAAGATACGCAGGAATATAAACCTCACCTTGGAGAATATTTTAACCTGGCTCTTTTATATGAAAAACTCGAAAAAGAGGGAATCGAGATACAGTCTCTAGATGACTTAAAAAATCTTTATGAGGCTGGAAACAGTACAATTGTTGAATGGTTTGATACTGCGGCTGAAAAGCTGCTTCCATTACTGCTTTCCATTGAGTACCTGCTGGATCCGGAAGTGGTTTTTATTGGGGGACGCCTGCCTGAAGTTATACTGAAAAATATATTGGAAAAAATTTCAGAATCACTGCCTGAGATGAGGATTGAAGGGAAACCGGCAGGCCCGGAGATTCGAAAATCAACTGCCGGGGTGGACGCCGGAGCCCTTGGTGTGGCAACTTTACCTTTATATGCAACATTTGCCCCCATACCGAAGTTTGTTATGGATCAGAGCGTGGACAAAATCCGGAATTTCACGAAGTCAAAAAGCTGACTTTAATTCAGTTTTCCGCTTACATCTTTCTATTTTAGGAGAATAATTTAAAACAAATTAACCAGTTCAAAATGAAACGCATATTATTTATACTATTATCAGGCCTACTTTTTTTCCCTCTCACGTTTACAGAGACTGCAGATGCGCAGTGGTCGCTTGGAGCATCTTATGAAGTGCGGGATGAAGATCCTACCAATGGATTCGGGCTTCGGTTAGAGCGCACTATTTTTTCGCCTGTTGCGGTTGTAGATATCGGATTACGTGCCCATGGCAGTTACTTCAATGAGACTAACTCTCTCTCGACCGGCGGAGCAACAATAGACCAGGATTTTGAATCTTTTGATTTTGGTTTTGCAGCAACAGGCGGTCTTTCCTTAGGATTGGTCAGCCCTTACATTGGGCTCGGTATTGGATGGGATAATTCAAGTCTTGAATACACAGAAGGCTTCACAGGTACTCAATTTGAAGCAAGAGAATCATTTGATAAATCAGACTTTTATTGGAATGTGTTCCTCGGGGCGAGAGTATCGATAATTCCACTTGTTAATCCGTTTATTGAATATCGGTTTTCACAGGTTTCTGACAGAGATGATATCGGACTGGATAATATCAGCAGACTGGCATTGGGCGTCTCCTTGCGTTTCTAACCCAGGAAATGAATATTGAAGAGAGGCGATCAAATTATTTGATCGCCTTTTTTATATGAAGAAATAAAACACGTCTAACAGTTGTTGCTTTTTTGAGAAAAAATCTTAATTCTCGGCGCACGTTATATAAAAACGAAATTCAAAGATTTTCAGTTGTTAATGCAGGCATACGAAAGACGTAACAAATTGAACGGCAATGGCTGATGTAGGCACAAATATTAGTAGAGTAATTAGTTCTCTTGAGCTTGGTAAGCTCGAGCAGAGTACGCTACATGAACTTTTAAAAATATGTCATGCTAATCTTGATGAGACAGATGACGATCTGATTACCCGTGCATTTAAGCTGTGCTACCACTCTCACAAAGATGTTACGCGCGCTTCAGGCGAGCCGTACTATCTGCATCCGGTAGAGGTCGCTAAAATTATGGCGGCTGAATTCACCATTGATGATGAATCTGTTGCGGCAGCTCTTCTTCACGACACCGTAGAAGATACCTCAATTAAGCTTGACGATATACGAGAAAACTTCGGCGACACTGTAGCTCACCTTATTGATGGAGTAACTAAAATCACTGGCGTTTTCGAAAATCGCGATTCGAAACAGGCAGAAACATTTATGAAACTCCTTCTGTCTATGGCAGAAGATATTCGCGTGGTTCTGATAAAGTTTGCTGACCGGCTTCACAACATGAGAACGATCAGCCATCTTCCGCGCCAAAAACAGTTTAAAAAAGCAACGGAAACGATGGAGCTATACGCTCCGCTGGCGCATCGGTTTGGGCTCTTTAAAATTAAGAATGAATTTGAGGATCTCTGCTTTAAGGTGATAGATCCAAATTCGTTTAAATTTATAGCCCGTAAACTGAAAGAGAAAAAAGAGGCTCGGGAGACGTTTATTGAGGAGTTTATGACTCCTGTTGAAGAAGAGCTTGCCAATCATAATTTTCATTTTGAGATAAAAGGCAGGCCCAAGCATATCTATTCAATCTACCGGAAAATGCAAAGTCAGCAGAAGCCGTTTGAAGAGATTTATGATCTGTTTGCCATCAGGATTATACTAGAGAATCCTCATTCTAAAGAGGACTGCTGGAGGGTCTACTCTATCATAACAGACTGGTATACCCCGATTCCAAAACGGTTCAGGGATTTTATATCCGTGCCGAAAGCCAACGGATACCAGTCTTTGCACACAACGGTTATTACCAAAAAGGGGCGTAAGGTAGAAGTGCAGATACGCACACGTAAAATGGACGATATTGCAGAGCACGGACTAGCGGCTCACTGGAAATACAAGGAGGGGAAAGATAGCGGAAGCCGGGAACTGGATAAATTTGTGACATGGGTCCGCGATGTGCTTGACAATCCCCGGCCTGATGCGGCTACCGACTTCGTAAAAGATTTTCAGCTGAATCTCTACCAGGACGAAATATATGTTTTTACTCCGAATGGTGAACTTATAACACTCCCAAAAGGAGCGTCATGCATAGATTTTGCGTTCGAAATTCATAGCGAAATCGGGGAGAGGGCTATCGCCTCAAAAGTGAACGGGAAAATGGTGCCGCTCAGACAGAAGCTTAAGATAGGAGATCAGGTAGAAATCATTACGGGTAATAAAATAAACCTGAATCCCGATTGGATGGAAGATGTGGTGACGCATAAAGCGAAGGCTAGTTTGCGTCAGTTTATCAAACAGAAAGAGAGGAAAGTTTCTAACAAAGGGAGAGAACTATGGGAAAAGAGGGCAAAAAGAGGGAAAATAGAAATTACCGATCAGGAGCTTACAAAGGTTGCTAAGGTATTTGGTTTCAATACAACGCAGGAGATGTTTTATGAAATTGGCAGTGGCGCGTTTGATGTAAACAAAGCATTCGATAAGGTTAAAGAGTATAAGAGTAAAGGGCGGATTGAAAAAGATCAACCCGACTTTGACGATTCTGCTACGGAAGAACAAATTCAGGAAGAGTATATATCAACTGCACGCTCCGTGGGCGAAGATAAAGCCCTGTTGGTAGAAGGTGAGCTCAGCGACGTTAAATATACGTATGCAAATTGCTGTAATCCCATTCCGGGTGATAACGTGATAGGATTCATCAGCAGAAACGGTGATGTTAAGATTCACCGGTCTAATTGTAAGAACGCCCATCACCTGATGAACACGGACGGCGAACGAATTGTGGACGTCTCCTGGTCGA
>CAZXYQ010000181.1:0-5022 GCA_964644975.1 uncultured Rhodohalobacter sp. | reverse complement strand
AAAATGGTAAATGCTAAAAAGAGTGTTGTTTTCATTTGTGTAAGATAACAATCTTATTAAAATATTTAACCAGGATTTCTCACAAAGAAATATCTGGGTTAATGCTTCTTTATGACAATTACAGTCATATCATCGTGTTGATCTGCCCCTTCTCCAAACTCCTGAAGGTCATTGGTTATTGCTTTAATAATTTTATCAGCGCTCATTTTAGAATACCGTTTGATAGTGCCATGAAGTCTTTTGTCCCCATAAAAGTGACCTCTTGCATTCGTCGCTTCAACTACACCGTCGGTAAATAGTACAATCAGGTCACCCGCTTCCAAATAAATAACAGACTCCGCTATGTTTTCTCTGAAAAGGTCATCTCCCGCCATGCCGAGTCCAATTCCGGACGGCCGATACTCTTCAACTGCGCCTTTTTCTGCCGAAAAATAGAGTAGCGGGTTATGCCCGCCTCTTGCAAAGCGGAAACTCCCCTCTTTATTATCGATTATGCCAAATATTAAAGAGATAAACGTTCCTTTACGCGCATTCTTAAGGAAGAGCGTATTTATCCTGGTAAGAATATCTGCTGCAGAAATATTGTTATGGCAGAGCGCATGAAGCACTCCTTTTGTGAACGTCATATAAAAAGCGGCCTCTATCCCTTTTCCACTTACATCACCGATGGCTACAGCCAGCTGGTTGTCGTCTATTTCAATAAAATCGTAATAGTCACCGCCGGTTTCAAGAGCAGGTTTACAAATAGCAGCATATTCAAATCCATTTCCAACCGGCATTTTACCGGGCAGAAAAGATTGCTGCACTTTTCGAGCAATTTGCAGCTCCTGTTTGATTCGTTCATCTTTCTTTAGCTCGTTGATGTATTCGGGCACGTATTTCGGGAGCTGATCAATTGGCTGGCCTTTATACAAGCCGTACAGGCCAAAGCCGATCAGAATAGAGGTTAGCAGCAAAGAGGCGTAAAAAAGCGAGCTATCTGGTGACTGGTCCATCACCCAGCCCGATGCACTTGCTAAGTGCACACCAAGAAGAAAGATTGAGAAAAAGATTGTGAGAAAATCTTCTTTAAAATAGATCCAACCAATAACCGCCCCAATGGCTCCGCCGATTAATACATCTACTGAAAACGGCCCTACATTTATCGGTATAAAACCGATTAAAGCGTATATAGATGCTGTAAAGACAACAACCCAGAATCCATTTTTTGTATATGAGCTGAGCTTTCCAACAGCAATTAAAAGAACCGTCTGAACAACTATTAAAAATAGAAGTCCATTGCCAATTAATATTCTTAAAGATGGTAAAACCGTACGATCCGACCTGAATATTTCATCAACAGAAATGAAACTGTTGGGTATTATGTAGTAAAGGGCAACAAACAAAGCAGCCAGAATATAGGAGTAGACGACTGCTCGAATAAAAACCAATCCTACCGGCCGGTTATATATTTTACCAATCCGGATGAGGTCGAATGTTCTGAGTTTTTCGCTCCAATTATCGCGCGTAATGGAGTCGCCCACAGCTGTGGTTGTAAAATAGACGATAGAACCAGCAGCAGCTACTATTCCCAGAGAAAACAGACGTTGGAAAAGCTCACTTACAGCAAAATCATCAAACGTGTAAAAGATTTGGTATATCCATTCAAACAGAAGTTGAACGGGCAGCAGAAATCCGGCCAGTACTGCAATAAGTACTGATAATTTTATATCAATAAGCCGCAGCCGTATCCTCAAAAACAGCAGTACTAAAATCCATATCGAAAAAAGAAGAATTGCTACAACAACGACGCCTGAATGAACATCACTCCACGTGGTGCTGACATCCGCCGTATCATCAAAACTATATTCCAGGGCGACTAACGCTCCCGTCGGTAGTAAATCGAACTGAAGTGAAGTTGTTTTAGAACCACTATCTCGAAAATGAACCCGGGCAATATCAACGCCGTGATGAACAACGGTTTCAGTGTCCTCAATAGTAAACTGCTGACCGTGCCAGGCGGTTTTTTCGAGATGATATTTGGCAAGGTCTTGAAGGTTTTCACCGGTAATAACAAACCTTCTCTGATCCGGTTCATTACTATAATTAACCCGGTTGTCATTTAATTGAAAATAGAACTTTTCCAAAACATCGGGATCAGAACGGAGCTGTTGAAATAGTGGGACAACTGTTGTATCGAACTCAGCGAAAAAACCTTCTTCAAGAACACGTGAAGGGAACACTGCGCTCCGGTTGAGCAAAGCAAGTACCTTGCCCTCTTCCGATAATTTTACCTGAACACGTTCATCGCCGGGTTCTGTCCCCATAAGTAAAGCTGTTTTCTCATCTATTGAGATTTTCTGATCGATGAACCAATAGAATGGAGGTGGAAACAGAATTAGAGTATCCCCTGAGATCTCAGCCGAGGGCTTTGCGGCTCTCTTTTGAATCATGTTCAATACATCGCTATCCACTCTGAATGAAGCCAGAGACTCAGATCCGGGTATGAAGCCCAGGCTTACAAGGTTCTCCTCAACAAGAAGGGACGCCGAATCTTTTCCAATAGAGCTATCTGCTGAGCTAAGTGGATGGGCCGAACCGTAAAAAAAATAAAAGAAGCCGGCAGCCAAAAGCCCAATCACTGCAAGCGTGATATCTCTTTTTGCCGTATCTGATCCCAACATGAATAACTATAAATTATGTGATATTGATAAACCGGTCCATCAGACTGTGACAGTGATTTATTTACGATTCTACATCATTCGAAATTACACCGTTAAAGTTGCGGATTTTTTCTGATCTTTTGATCGTCTTATAAATTGTAAGTTACTTTTATTAGCATAGTATTCACAAAATTTTTTAGTGTATGTGTCTTATCGTTTTTAGCTACAACTGTCATCAAACATATCCTTTTATACTGGCGGGAAACAGGGATGAATTTTATCAAAGACCAACTAAACAGGCTCATTTTTGGGACACTGAGCCGGAGATTCTCGCAGGCAGAGATTTGAAAGCAGGCGGAACCTGGCTTGGCATGACCAAAGAAGGGCGAATTGGTGTTTTAACAAACTACAGGCATTTTCATAGTCAACCTGGAGGGCAGAAATCCCGCGGTGAACTCATTCCCACTTTTCTCAAAAGTTCATTGGACCCAAAAAATGTACTCGCTGATATTATCAGTCGGGGACACCAGTATGATGGGTTTAATATGATTGCCGGCACTTCTACAAAACTAAATTACATTTCAAATGTTCATAACAGTCTTGAAGAGATCCCCCCGGGAATTCACGGAATTAGCAATGGTTTTCTAAATACTTCCTGGCCTAAAGTAGATGTGGCGAAAGAGAAGTACAGATCTGCAACGTCTGGTGCAGATATTGATGAAGAAGCTATTTTTTCATTTCTAAAGAACAAAGAAACCTATCCGCAGGAAAGTCTGCCT
Source organism: uncultured Rhodohalobacter sp. (assembly GCA_964644975.1). Taxonomy (GTDB): domain Bacteria; phylum Bacteroidota; class Rhodothermia; order Balneolales; family Balneolaceae; genus SW132. Next base: position 1,601 of record CAZXYQ010000181.1, on the reverse strand, counting down.
GATACAGGTTTATCACCTGAGAAGGAAAAAGCTGTTTCACCCATCTTCATTGAGTTGAAAAACTACGGTACGCGATGTTCTACACTAATCACCGTTGACAAAAACGGACTGGTCAGTTTCGTTGAGAAAAGCTATCATAAAAATTGTGAATCGGAAACAGAGAGGCGGTTTCAATTTAAACTGAGATAGAACAAGTGTGTTAAACATGCGTCCAGTCAAAAGGCAGACGAAAGATGGGAATTTCATGAATTAAAGTTCCCGGAGCCTCTGCCTGGCTCTTGATTTGAAATTACCGTCCACCTGTTGTGAGACCGTTTCACTGTAGTAACGCCTTGCATTTTCTTGCTCCTGAAGCGCTTCGGAAGTAAGTCCGGCATAATAGTTGGCAACGCTATAGTAGAGCCTTTCTGGCCTGTTTGGGAGAGTATAGCCGTACTCAATAGCCAGCCTGAACGAGCTCAGTGCTTCATCGAACCGATTCAGCCGGTAGTGAGCTCTGCCTTCCCAAAAATGCAACTCCTCAAGAAGAACATCACTCTTAGGTAGCTCATTCATTTGCCAGTGATCCATCGCCTCCTTAACCTTTTCCAGCACCTCTTTATTGCGGTTTTGACTGGCAAGAGTTCTGACGATCAGCCTTCTGTAGTAGCTATTATCCGGATAGTCATCTACCAGCCTTTGAAAATAGACGATGGCCGACGAAAAATCCCTTTCGTAGTTTAAAAGAATATTCCCCATAAAATAGGTAGCTTCGGGCCTGGAAAAGATGCCTTCACTTGCTGCAATATCAATTTTTTTCAACCCTTCCTCACGGTCGCCATCCGGTAAAAACCAGGACACTGCCCTCACAACCGGATACTCATCCGGAATATAAGCGGCATAATACGACACCATTCCCCTGACAAACTCATTGTCAGTGAATTCCGGCACAACTTCCATCAGCTGTTGGTAGGAAACGTACGCTTTTCGGGCAGTCCGGACACTGGTTATCCAGTTGTCTCTGTTCGAATAGTGGCGGGCAATGTATCCGTTTGCAAGCGCCCTGATAACCAGCGCATCCGGATGATTAGACTCACGGTTCAACACCCGGCCGGCTTCATAATCACTTCTCTGCATCGCTTCCATAAGCGTATCATCCAGGGAGTGGTCATAGAGATCTTCCAGCACCATCCACCAGATTTCCATCGCGTCCCACATCGACCAAATTGGATGCCCGGGATAGCGATCTTGCCAACTCTTCATAATCGCCTGTGAAGCCTCCGTGTTCCGATTATAAAGAGAATCGATAGCGGCAACAGCATCATTCTGAAATTCTTCGTCGTGAATTAGTACAGGCGTTTGTGCATTCACCTGCATAGCAGAACAGAACCACAGGAGGGCAGAGAATATGTAAAACTTGATCCGAATCATTGAGTGTATTTTAAAAAGCGGGTATGATCAGCCGGCAGATCCTCACAAGCAGATGAATGTTGCTTGCTATCTCAAATATTCCAGGAACCACGTTTCAGTGGATTCAAGAAGATTATCAAAGGGTTCCGGCAGGTCTTCATCTTCAAACGGATGCGATGTACCAAACGTATGTCCGGTTCCATCTATCAGCA
>CAZXYQ010000180.1:0-5022 GCA_964644975.1 uncultured Rhodohalobacter sp. | reverse complement strand
GCCAGTTTTGCCTCTTTAACAACATCAAGATACCATTGTGAATAATCTTTGTCCCGATCGGTGATATGCTTTGCCATTCCGTTGGTGTACCGCTTATTTAATTGGATTGTTTAATGCTGTTTAAGATAAACAATGATTAGGACAGAAAAAGAGCCCAAAAAAAATTGATGGATTAGCTTCACCCTTACTTATAAAACTCTTATCTTTGAGGCTCTTCGAAAATAAATGGTATGATTGTCGAAGAAGCTGAAGAGATGTCGTGGTAGCTCAGGTGGTTAGAGCGTCGGATTCATAACCCGGAGGTCGGCGGTTCAAGTCCGCCCCACGATACGTAAAGCCCGATCCATTAATATGGGTTGGGCTTTTTTATTAGTAAAGAGAGATATAAAAAGGGAGGGAATTAGCCATGCATCATGTATATGTACTCTATTCACCGCTGTATGATAAGATTTACATTGGTGAGTCTTCAGATTTTGGGGTTCGGTTTATCTATCATAACCAAGGGCCGAAGAAAGGGTGGACCAGTCGATATCGACCTTGGGTTCTAGTGTATATGGAAGAATGTGCCAATAAGTCTGCCGCCTTAAAAAGAGAAAAACAGTTGAAGAGTGCGGCTGGCCGGCGCTGGATTCGGCGAGAAATTTTGAGGCAGAAGACTGATGAATAGTATTTTTTGTTGGTCTGTGATCTCAAAAAGAGATGATCCGACAAGAGCGTCGGATTCATATCCGCCGGCTGGCGGACGCCGGTTCCCGCAAGTGTTCGGGACCCCACGATACTCAAAGCCCGATCCATTAATATGGGTTGGGCTTTTTTTAGTTATGCTGGTTTATCAACAGGTACACTAAACCGTCTTTGAATAAGAAACCCTGTGCGTTTTTTTCTTCAGATACCCGTCAAATACCATCGCAATATTTCGCAAAAAGAGTCTGCCGCGATCTGTTATGGTAAGCCGGTCTTTGAGCAACAGTACCAATCCATCCGCCTCCATTGTTTTTAGTCTTTCCAGTTCATCTGAAAATTGCTCCCTGAAATTCAGGCCGGTCTCTGCAGAAAATTCTTCATAGCTGATAGATGCTTTGCACATCACCTGCATGATGATGTTTCGCCTGAGCTTATCTTCTTCAGAAAGGGGCAGGACTTTTTTGATGGGTAGTTTTCCATCGTCCAGCATAGCATAATAGCGGGCCAGATCTTTTTCGTTCTGGTAATATAGATCATCCCCCTGCGAAATTCCTGACATCCCCAGTGCGATCATCTCCAGTTTGGCATGTGTGCTGTACCCCTGGAAATTTCTCTGAAGAGTACCGTTTTTAAGCGCGAGGCTCAGCTCGTCCTCTTTTTTAGCAAAATGGTCCATTCCAATAAATTCGTACCCTAATTCAGGCAGCCGTTCGATGGCCATCATCATCATGCTTAGTTTCTCATGAGTAGATGGGAAATCATCCTCGTTGAGCAGCTTTTGTGCCGGCATCATGGAGGGCAAATGAGCGTAGCTGTAGACTGCAAAACGGTCGGGATTCAGACGTACAACATCATCAATTGTTTTGCTAAACGTGGCAGTTGTCTGTTTTGGAAGTCCATAAATAAGATCAAAATTGATGTTTTTGATTCCGTGTTTTCTCAAAAGCTCAGTTATGGTGCGGGTTTGATGAAAAGGCTGAATTCTGTGAATCGCCTCTTGCACCTCTTCGTTTGTATCCTGCACTCCCAGCGATGCGCGATTGCAGCCAATGTCCCGAAGGGCTTTAATGTGATCTTCTTCAACACGTCGCGGGTCAATCTCCACGCTAAATTCAACGTCTCCGTGAATGGTAAATCCGGAGTGAATGAGTTCGCCCAGTCTTTTCAGCTGCACGGGAGTTAAAAAAGTGGGCGTTCCGCCACCAAAGTGGATCTGTTTTACCGGCGCATCCGGATGAATGGTTTTCTGAACGAGCCGAATCTCTTTTTCAAGATAATTGAGATAAGCGTCTCCGCGACCCTGATCGCGGGTGATGATTTTTGTGCAGCCGCAGTACCAGCAGAGGGAAAAGCAGAACGGAATATGAAAATAGAGGGAAAGGGGATCGGTACTTTTTGAACGGCTCTCAAAAGCTTTTCGAAGAATAGTATCATCAAATGTCTCTGTGAACTGTACGGCCGTCGGGTACGAGGTATACCGGGGACCGGCTACATTATACTTTTTGACGAGCTCTAAAATCTCTGTGTGATTGGAAATCATACGTTTATCCATGTAACTGCTGAAGGGTTTTATCAAACAAATGATGCGAAATACCCCGAGTATTATCCATTTTTTTGAAAGGGATACATTCACCGGACTTACTTTCGAGAAAGAAGATTACCCGTAAATCGTACACGCAGGACTTGGGTAATGGCATGATTATTTTGTAATAAATTTAAAGAGTCTTTTGTCTTATTATAAAGCTGTTTAATGAAGGCTGGATTAAGTTTTGCTGAATTTTGATATATAAAGTTAGGCTCGCCGCTCATTTTTGGCTCTGAAATTATTGCTACATAACATCCAAATGGCCGGTATAATGGGAAGGAATGCGGCTATCATAATCCAAAAGTAGAGATCTGGCAGCATCAACAAGGGTGGCCAGTACCCGCTGATCATGGTTAACGATAGCAGAATCAGAAATACGGAACTTGTAAACAGGAGTTTAGAAATTGGATCCCGGCCGTAGCTAAAAATCTGAATGAACAGGATGGACACCATCCCAAGCATTATAACGTGTAGATAAAGTACTCGTAATCCGTGTTGGCCTGGCCAAATTCCTGTGGGAATAATTGTCGCAAACTGGAGGATAATTTTAATGGCAATAAGCAGAAGTATCGATTTCCAGATATATCCTTTAAACCGTCCTGATGTAAAAAGGAGGTAGAGGTTTAAGGTTAAAGATCCGGCTATTAGCAAAGTCCCAATTTTTGCGGTATAGAGCATGGTCGGAGTGATCACACTTTCTGACAAGCTAAAGGGAAAAACCAGCATGGAGCCAAACAGTATGGGCTGCCATAACCAGTTAAAATTAAATGGAGTGTCTTCAATTTCAGCGAAATGCCAGAGGATTCCAAGAATTCCCAATACAGCCCAGCCTTCGGTAAAAACTGACAGAAAAAAATGAGTTAGGCCAGTTGAAATCAGCGGGCTGTCGACGGAGGTAAATTGAAAAACGGATACTCCCCATGCACCAAAGGAGGAGACAATCAGTGCGGCAAGAGCTCCATCAAATACGAACGTTGAAAGAGTGGGTTTGATGAATTTTCTGTATCGATAATAAAGCCATGCAAACCAGTACCAGGTGATCATCACTAATCCGGAAATGATGGCCGCCAGTGGGAGCGAGGCAGAAGGGCCATCTCTTTCTGCGCGCTGTTTATTACCAGAGTTATACCGACTCTTTACGGCTCCGCACTGCATCAGCATGTCCGGATTAAAAAGTTATTGGCGGACATCAAAGTTAGCACTGTCGTTTTCGTATGTATCCGGACAATTCAGGAGGGCAGGGTTGAAATCCTGCTGGCTAACGCTTAAATCTAAATACGTTCAGCGGGTCGTTTGTTGATACTGCATTGTATTCAAAAGAGAGCTGTGGGAGAAATACAGCATTTGTCTGCCGGTATTGAGCCCCGGTTTTGTCTACATCAAACTCAGCCTGCTCCATGGAGAAATTTTGCTCCAGTGCGATTTCTATAGCCTCCTGGAGTGATAGTGTAAGTCTGGAATTCTCATCTGATGTCGTCTGAGCCAGAAGTTGAACCGGCATCAAAAAAACATCAACATCAAATGTACATTGAGTACATATGAAATTTATATCCCGGTTAGGAAAGTGTTAATTTTTAAACCCGAGATTATATTTTTTGATCATTGATTCGGCAAAACACCAGCCTGAAAACGCGGATTGAATCATATTCAGTCCTACAAAAAGTGTTAGCAGCAGCCAATAGGGTGAACTGAAATAAGCAAGAAGTAAACTTCCTGTTATCATGCTCCCGGCGAATAGTCTCATTGTTCTTTTGATACCATCCATTCTGTACCTCATCTATTTCTTTGTTTTAATTATTAAAAATTGCTCAGGAACCACACTTTTTCGGTCAGTACTTTTTCCCAGTGACGCAGTGCGCCAACTTTGGAGGATTGTTCCCCGCCCGGCTCAAAATCTCCGCTTATTTTATCAGCTTTATCCCCGGAATCAAGGATGTAGGATCCTTTGTATTTGAAGGTTTTGTTTGAGGGTTTGCCGGAAATTTTGCGGGCAATGTTATGAGCCACTACTTCTGCCTGGTGTTTTGCAAAAATACCTGCTTTTGGCATCGGCTGATTCTTTTCAGCAGATAGTTCAATTGCATCACCGATGACATATACATTTTCATAATTGGTTTCCAGTGTGTCGTGATCAGGTTCTACCCATCCGGATTCTCCAATCATTCCCCCCTCCGCTAAAACGTTGGGAGCAGTATGCTTTGGAGTGTAGGCAAGAAGTCCCGGTTCAACACTAACCGTATCATCAGACCCTGTTCTAAATTCAACCTGATCCTGTTTTGCTTCAATAAATTGATGGTTTGGGTGATACTGTATCTTTTTGTTATTCATCAAATCCAACACGCGGGATGATATCTCCGGATTTGCGAATGGCATCGGTTTGTCTTCGGGAGTGTAGAGATGAATCTCAACGTCATCCCGCCTGTTATTTTCTCTCAGGTAGTTGTCAACAAGCATCGCCGCCTCATAGGGTGCTACCGGTGATTTATAAGGACGTGAGGAGATCAAAATCGAGATTTTATTTCCATTGAATGATTTCAGTTTCTTGTAGAAAGACTGAGCACCTTCAACGGTGTAGAAATTGTGGCCTGCCGGTATCAGGTTTGCAGAATTATTCTGGGCAACACCAAGAGAAATTATGATGTAATCACCCTGGTAGGTCTTCCCGTTTGAGGTAACTGTTTTAGCCTTTGGGTCTACTTGTTCAATTTCTCCTTCAATAACTTCAATGCCATTGATTTCGATTTTACTCAGTT
>CAZXYQ010000179.1:0-5063 GCA_964644975.1 uncultured Rhodohalobacter sp. | reverse complement strand
AAACTCACCCCGAAAGCTTTTCGGGGCTATCCGACATTTTATCGATGACACTGCATTAGTTTTCGTATCGATCAGGCAGTCTTTGCAGATCTTCGAGCTTTTCGTAACGTAAATTTCCATCACCGTCGCGATAGACAAGACGATCGGAGAGTTGAATACGCTCTGAAATTTCATTAAACAGGGAAGATTCTAAAAGAATGGTAGCCTCAATCGTATTTGCCGAATCGCCGTCTTCGGGACGGGTCAGTGAGAAATAGAAAGATTTCCGTTTATCGAAAATCAGATGTAATGGATCAGGAATCGATACATCATCTTTCAGGTTTAAGATAATGTCGACACCCCGTTCGGTGATTTCGGATTCACCGGGAACAGATTCAAACCAATGTTGATATGTTCCGGAAATAATGAATCCATTATCTGTCGGAACGCCCTGCTTGCTCGTTGCACAGCTATAAAAAATAAATAGTATGAAAGTGATAGAAATAAAATGCTTTTTCATAAGTTCTATGAGAACTCCAGAATTTCCTGAGATTATGTTTATAGAATACGGAGCCATATAATCAAATAGTATTAATCAAATGAAGAAATTTGCATCTTTAATTACGGTCTTATTCCTCCTGGGTCAGTTTTCAGGTTGTAAGTCAACGTCATCACCCGATGATGTGGCTCTTGTCACAACAGACGAAAAACTATTTGTATGGAATGGTTTGAACCACTGGTATTTCTGGCAGGATGATGTTGCTGATTTGGCCGACAACAGGTTTCGAAACAACAGCGATTTCGGTACCTATTTAAACCGTTTCAGCAATGAGCAATCGCTTTTCAACCAGCTTTTGCACAGAGATGATAATTTCTCCTGGCTGATTCAAGATTACAAAGTTCACGAAGAAGCGCGCCTTGGAATATCAAAATCATTTGGGTTTCGTTTTGGACTGCTGAGGGAGTCACCCGATAATTCGCGTGTTATTGGATATGTACGGTATGTGGTTCCCGGTTCACCGGCTGATAATGCCGGATTGAAGCGTGGCGATCTGTTTAACGGCATAAATGGCCAAATTCTGACTCTGGATAACTATCAGAACCAGTTGGGTGGGGAGACGTACGCTCTGATGATGGCCCGGGTGACGGATTTTGTGCCATCACCCCGTGAATATACTGTTGAGAGCCTAGATAAAGTGGTCAACGTAACGGCTGTCAATCTTCAGGAGAACCCAATTCACCGCTCAAAAGTGATTGAGACTGAATCCTCCCGTGTGGGCTACCTGATGTACAATTCATTCCGTTTTAATTTCCATGATGATCTCAACCAGCGTTTCAGAGAATTTAAAAATGCCCAGATTGATGACCTTGTGCTAGATCTTCGCTACAATGGTGGTGGAACGCTGATCACAAGTGCTCTGCTGGCAAGTTTGATCTCAGGCGTTTCCTCTGATGAAATTTTTGCTGAATTAATTCACGGGAGCAAGCGGGAGTCGCGCAACAGTACGTTTGATTTTCTGGGCTCCGTGCCCATTTATGATGATGAAGGCAGTTTCAGCAGGACGGATGACATTAACAGCCTCAGAATGAACCGACTGTATGTGCTCACCAGCCGGAACTCAGCATCTGCAAGTGAAGCGTTGATCAATGGTCTGCTTCCTTTTGGCGTGGAGGTTATCGTGATTGGAGAGGTGACTGCAGGAAAAGATGAAGGTTCTATTACGGTTTACGATGCGCCGGAAAGTGGTTATGCACCGCGCAGTGAAGAGCAGCGGGCAAAGATTAATCCCAACCATATGCGGGCTATGCAGCCAATTATTTTCAAGATATTTAACAAAGAGCGAGCAGACTATCCGAATGGGTTTTTTCCCGATTTTCAGATTCGGGAGTTTGATTTTCTTCAGAACCTTCCCGAGCTGGGAGATCCATATGAGCCTCTTCTATCTGTCGCACTGAGTCACATAAAAGGAGATGGATTTCCTGCGGTGGCAAAAATGAATCTTGAAGATTCTCCCGAAATTTTCGATAGTGCTGAATTGGGTGTGCTTCGGGATGAAATCTATCTTCTGCCGGGTGATCTTGAACCGAGGTAAATTAACAGCTTAGGCATTTTTAAAGGTAAAGGGGGAGTGGGTTGATGTAAAAAGCAATAGAACCCGGACTGCTGTTCGAGAATCCGGGCTCAGGTGATCATTTGTTTATAGATTAATCAAAAATTCAGGATGCCTTCTCTTCCCGCAGTTTATTCTTTCGGGCATATTCCATAGCTGCTTCTCGCACCCATTCGCCTTCTTCGTACGCTTTACGGCGAGCTTTAATCCTTTCCCGGTTCATTGGACCATCGCCTTTTACAACGCTCCAGAATTCATCCCATGGAATGTCTCCAAACTCCCAGTGTCCGGTATCTTCATTATAGGTCATGTTCGGGTCGGGTAGCTCTATATTGATTGCTTGTGCTTCCATAACTGTACGATCCACATAGTGCTGGCGGAGTTCATCATTGGTTTTGGTCTTTACGCCCCATTTGATGAGCTCAGCACTGTTTGGCGAATCGCTGTCATGTGGACCAAACATCATAAGTGAAGGCCACCACCATCTGTTCACCGCATCCTGCGCCATTTTTTGCTGTTCAGGGGTGCCGTTTGCCATTTTTGCAAGCATTTCATATCCCTGCTTTTTATGGAAGCTCTCCTCTTTGCAAATTCTGAGATTTGCACGGGCATACGGTCCATATGAAGATTTCGCAAGCATAGTTTGATTAACAATAGCAGCCCCGTCTACCAGCCAGCCAATCGTGCAAATGTCGGCATAAGAGAGCGTGGGATAGTTAAAAATGCTCGAGTACTTGGCATTGCCGTATAGATAATCTTCAATCAGCTCCTGACGCTTTACTCCAAGAGTTTCCGTTCCGCTGTACAGATAAAGGCCGTGACCAGCCTCATCCTGAACCTTCGCGAGCAGCACCATTTTTCGTTTTAGAGAGGGGGCGCGAGTAATCCAGTTACCCTCAGGCAGCATACCCACTATTTCGGAGTGAGCATGCTGACTCATAATCCTGGTAAGCTGTTTTCGATACCGTTCCGGCATCCAGTCCTTTGGCTCTATTTTTTCGCCGTTATCAATCCGTTTTTGAAAATCATCGAGCTGCTGTTGAGTATCCATAAAAGCGCTTTTATATAACTGTTAACGATATGCAACCTTCATATCAGTAAACATCAATATACGAATATCTGTTCAGAAAATTATTTAATGTAATCCGGAATTGAGGATATCTGCATGTAAGGAATCAAAAGCGTCCTGAACATTTGAATCCATCAAATAGAATTGGAATATTAATTCTATGGGAATTTTCGTCCTTCGTTAGAAAACATAGGGGTTGAATCAAAAAATGGTAACCAATCTTTTAAAATGACCGATAATATGGGGTTTAAGGAAATTTTTTAAATGTTTAGGACACCATTGGTCCAAAAATAATTAAAAACTGATCTTTGCATGTAAACCAATCTTTTTTCCCGCAGGATTGGCAAAGGGGGCAACAGAAAACCTGGATCGCTTGTCAAGACGACCGTTGTATTTGTCTACAGATTTTTCAGAGGTCGTGAAAATATCATAAATAATCCGGGCACCCATAAAGAGAGTTCCCGAAATTAAGACAAGATCATTATAACTGTTCACTTCACTGCCAAACGGACCTTCATTGTTACTTTCCCAATGTAGACCCGCGTATATCATTCCCGCAGCCGCTGTTCTATATGCGAAACCACGTGCTACCCCACTCCAGTCAGTGGCATACACACTCCCGGCCGAAGGCCCGATGATAAAGCCTGCTAGAATAGGGAATTTCGGGCTGTCCTGCCGGGTGGCAGCAAAAATGATTCCCATACCGGCTGTTGCAAATGTTGCTGTAAACGCAGTCAAACGAGCTGTTCCAACACTTTTCCGTGAGGGAGTTGAGATGGATAAATCATATAGATCATCAGACGGAGTATTGTATTGCAGATTGATAGAATCAGACTTCTTATGAATATTATCTTGTGTGTAACCCATTTCTGAGTTAAGTAAGATAAATAAAGTGATAAAAAGCAGAGCTTTAAATACGTTCATGAGAGATTAGTTTGCACCATCATTCAAAAGAAGAATACACTACAATCTGCAATTTTTATTTTTTAATTCCCACCACTTCGGTTCGGTGATCGCGGTACCGGCCATTGTGATTGTTCGCCTGTTCTTGGGTTTATAGGCATTACCCGACGCTCGCGGTTAAATGTTTCGGGATCTTCACTCGCCATGTAGGCCAGAGTCGCAATCAGCTTTACGTTTTTCTTCACATCGTCAAACACAATTTTGTCGTACGTGTCGCGGTTAGTGTGCCAGGTGTAGTTCCAGTAGTCCCAGCTAAGGGATCGCATCATAAACGCGGGAGCACCTGCCGCTACAAACGCAGCGTGATCAGATCCGCCGCCACTAGGCATTGCCGGAAATTCTGTTTCTATATGGCCGCTGACGTCAGAAGGTACGGCGGAAAGCCAGCGTGAAAAATATTCATATGCGTGTATGAAACCCTCGCCTCGAATGCTCACAACACGTCCTGTTCCGTTATCCTGATTGAAAAGCGCCTGAAGGCCATCCACGATTTCCGGATTATCTTCAACGAATGCCCGTGATCCGTTCAGTCCCTGCTCTTCACCGCCCCATAGTCCTACAAGAATTGTACGTTTGGGGTTTGGGTATACTTTACTGAGTATGCGAGCAACTTCCATCATGGTAATTGAACCGGTTCCGTTATCCGTTGCGCCGGTGCCGCCGTCCCATGAGTCGTAGTGTGCAGAGAGAATGATATACTCGTCCGGTTTTTCACTGCCCGGAATTTCGGCAATGGTGTTAAATGTTGGAACCATTCCCATTTCTTCAGACTCTGTTCGAACCTTGATTTGGGGCTCATGTCCGTTTTCAATGAGTCGATAGAGCATTCCGTAATCTTCAAGAAGAATGTCGATCGTTGGAATTTCTGAAGTATTGGCACCAAAAACCCGGTTTGTTCCAAAACCCTGCGACCAGTTTGAAATCACAACACCTGCAGCACC
>CAZXYQ010000178.1:0-5099 GCA_964644975.1 uncultured Rhodohalobacter sp. | reverse complement strand
AAAATAGATAATTGTTAAATTTTGTGATTTATTACATAAATTGATCAACCTGTTGATAGTAACTATATTAATTCCGGAGACGCATTTTTACTATTTATTAGTCGGATTCTGTTAGAACATGTAATTTATCTGACGCACAAACGGTTACTTATGATCAAAACAACCGATCTTAAAAAACTATATACAACCGAGGATATTGAAACCACAGCGCTTAACAGCGTTAATATTGAAGTTTCTGATGGTGAATTTATTGCGGTGATGGGTCCGTCGGGGTGCGGTAAATCAACATTGCTGAATATTCTTGGGCTTTTAGACGATCCAAGCGGTGGAGAGTATTTTTTTAAAGGTAAGCCAACGGCAGGGTTTTCCGAAAGAGAACGGGCTGCACTGCGAAAGGGAAATATCGGTTTTGTATTTCAGAGTTTTAACCTGATTGATGAGCTTACCGTTTTTGAAAATATAGAATTACCACTGATGTACCTCGGCCTTTCTGCTGCTGTTCGAAAGGAAAAGGTTGAACTTGCGCTGGAAAGGATGAGCATGATGCCGCGGCGCGATCATTTCCCCCAACAGCTTTCAGGTGGACAGCAGCAGCGTGTGGCTATTGCCCGGGCTGTAGTAGCCGATGCAGACCTGATACTTGCCGATGAGCCAACCGGAAATCTTGATTCAGATCACGGTGATGAAGTGATGAACCTGTTGACAGAGCTAAATGAGCAGGGAACGACCATTATTATGGTTACGCACTCTCCGCATGATGCTGAGTTCGCCTCACGAAAAATACACCTCTTTGACGGGGCTGTGGTGGAGGAGCCGGCCAGACGTGAATTTTACGTTTAAAAAACCGCTCTTTTTTGTTTAAAACCTGGGTACGATTGTTAAATCGTGAGTGTAAAAGATCCCCTTCCCCGAAGTTATACCGGCGGTGAAAAAAGCGGGTTTAGGGGGATGTGAGAAAACTATCTGCCAAAGAAATTGCACCTAAGTAAGTTAGGGTTTCTGTCATTTCCATAGCCACCAGTCCTTCTGACTCACCCCCGTCTCCTCTCTAACGCGCCCTGGCGGGACTTGCCAAAGATGGATGCTTCGGAATGAGTTTTTCACTTTTAAAATATCAGGAGTGTTAAACAGGGTACGGGAATATTTTCATAGTTTTTTTAGGGGAGACTACTTGACGACTAATTCAAAAGGCTTGTTAATCCAACTGAAGTATAAAAGTAATGAAAATTGCTTAAACTCCGTTTTAAAGAGAATGATTAAACCCACCTCTCGTATGATTCGATCTATATTGTTGATTATTGCATTTTCTGCAGGCAGTGTAGTTGCGCAAAATCCTTCAGCAGCTGAATACAATATTGAGGGAATTTTTGAAATCGGAACAGTTCAAAGCCTGATGTTAGAGAAAGAGGGAGAAATACTATTTGAAGAGTATCGGGGAGGGATGGATCGTAACCGGACAACCAATATAAAATCGGCGTCCAAAAGTATTCTTTCTCTTCTTATTGGAATCGCAATCGAGCGAGGAGATATTAAGGGTGTGGATCAGAAAATTAGCCACTATTTTCCCGATTATTTCGAATCAAACTCTGATTCTATAAAGGAGACGATTACAATTAAGGATCTCCTTACAATGCGAAGTGGTCTTGAAACCACCAGCTTTAGCAACTATGGCCGTTGGGTATTGAGCGGTAACTGGATTGAATTTGCGCTGGATCAGCCTTTGGAACATGATCCCGGTGGACGAATGATCTACAGTACCGGATCATCGCATCTGCTATCCGTTATCCTTACCCGTGCCTCGGGTAAAAGTACCAGAGAGTATGCTATGGATCATTTGTTTGGCCCTATGAACATTCAGATTGGCGGATGGGACCGCGATCCCCAGGGCTACTACATGGGTGGCAATAATGTTGCCCTTAGTCCGCATGCACTTCTGAAACTGGGACGCCTTGTAGGCGATATGGGAAAGTATGAGGGGCAACAGCTGGTGCCTGAAACGTGGATACGGGATTCCATTGATATCTACACCCGAAGCAATTTTAATGATTACAATTTTGGCTACATGTGGTGGCGGAAAAGTGCGGGGGAGATGGACGTTCTTTTTGCCTGGGGCAATGGCGGGCAGTATATCATGATTCTGCCGGAGTTAAATGCAGTTGTAATTATCACTTCAGACGTTGAGAGAGGTACCGGTTCAAGGGCATATCAAAGACGTGTCTTCAGTTTTTTGGAGCAGACCATTATTCCGTATTTAACGGATGCCGGCTGATGTTAAGCCATAGTCTGAGTATTGTTCCATAACTCGCCTGTTTTCATCCTGATCGATACCCCTTTCTTTCGGGGGGGGGCAGTTTATTCTCTGAACGGCATTGGATAGACAGGAATTCCGGGGTGGCCATCCTTGCTGAGAGATCGCACTCCAAAAATCCAGTTGTCTTTTGAAACAAGTTCAGCAGTGTAGTGGTGTTTGTCTGCATCCAACAGCGTTTTAAACTGCCATACAGGGGATGTAGTTTCACGCCACAGAACCTCGTAGCCTCCAAGATTTTCAGATCCCGACCCTTCCCATCGCAAGCGCGTATCGTTTTCGAGACGGGATACATTCATACCCACATTGGACGGGGGTTTTGGGGAACGAGCAAGGTTTGCTAAGGCAGAAAGATTCACCTGAGTGACCCGTGCAACATATTCAAAGTCGACAAATTCCGGTAAATCACCGTATTGAACACCATCCTCCATCCTGATGTCCTGATGCTGATGCCTGAACTCTTCGTGAGGCTCTGAGAATCGAACACCTGGGAAACCCTGGTCTATAAAAGCTCTGTGGTCTCCACCGCGCAAGTATCGGTCCAGCCTGTAGATCAGCCAGACATCCATATGCGGTAAATAGCTTTCTGAAACTTCTTTTATTGTTCTGGCAAGCTGACGTGTAGGCATATCGCTTTCGCCCCCGGTCTGCAGATACCTGATGGTTTCCATATCGAGTTCACGGCTGGGTATCATTCCCTGGGCAAAAAGCCTAACCTGGTTTGGAGCGGCAAGCGCGCCGTCTTCGGCCCGGTGATTGCCAATGATATCGTTAGTTATCATTCCGGCTATATTTTTTCCTTCTTCAGCAGCTTCAATAGCCCATTTATAAGCGCCCAGCAGGCCTTGTTCTTCACCGGATACGGCCATGAAAACCAGCGTTGCCGGGAATTCATAATCAGACATTACCCTGGCCATCTCCATGACGGCCGCTGTTCCTGACGCATCGTCGTTGGCTCCGGGAGCTTCACTTTGCGCATCCATCACATGAGATGCCCTGGAGTCGTAGTGTCCGCTAACCACAAAAATTCTGTCATCATCTGGATCTGTTCCGGGAAGGGTTGCCACAACATTTACAAGTTCAACCGGTTCGGTGATTCTGCGGGTCGGTTCCTGTACTGAACGATGAAATTCAACTTCAAGCCGATTACCGGAATCCCGGCTGTAACGATCCATTTCAGCTTTAATCCAGCGGCGTGCAGCACCGATTCCAAACGTGTCGCTTTCTGTTTCAGAAAGTGTGTGGCGCGTTCCAAAATCTGTGAGAGTACGTATATTTTTTTCCACACTATCGGCGGATACGCTGTTTAACATCTCTGATATTTCAGGATCAAGACGATCAAGCAATACAAAGTCGGCATCTGCACCGGGCGCAGTACAGGCACAGAAAAAAAGTACGGGAAGGATCAGTAGATAAAGTCGCATAATTTAAATTTAGTGATATTTTGATGAACCATTATCTCTGATAACACTTTAACAGTCAAGCCTTATGATGTTAAAATATAGTTCGGAATATTAATTTACATTAAAGAGCGTGTGAAAGTCGGTCAAGTCCCAAATTCTGTGTAAAAACAGAATTGGTTAGGCTGCCAGTTTAAAGGAGATTCGGTCATCATTTAGGGTTATTTGGTGTTTGTTGCATATGGTTTGTCTGAGGGTTTTCAACAAAATCAGGTCTGCCTGATCCATCGAGACCCTCTGCCAACGTCTGGCGGCTCTGATGAGCGTTCCATACACCAGTTTCATAGCTCCTTTTTCATTCACATGATTGGGAATGATCTTGGTTCTGCGTTTCTGTTCGACAAACGAACGTTCAATTAAGTTGGTCGTGCGAATACTGCGGCGGTGTCCATGCGGGTACTTCAGATGGACCAAGCACGCGGGTAAATCGTCGTTAAAGCATTTGATCATGGATGGGTATGTTGTCCCATAGTCTTCGATAACGGCCTTTGCCAGCCCCTGGGCTGTTTCCAGGTCCACCGCATAATACACAGCCTTCAGACGGGCTTTGATTGGATCGGTAATGGTTTTGTCTTTTGGCAGTTTGTTCATCAGGTTTCGCATCTTATGAGAGATGCACCGCCCCCGATCAGCCAGTGGAAAGCATTGGGCAATGGCTTTTTTAAGGCCTCCGGCTCCGTCACTGACTACCAAAAGCGGATGGGCCAGTCCACGATTTTTTAAATCCTCAAAAAACTCGGCCCAACACTCTGCCGATTCACTGGCGACGGCCCGCAAGCCAAGCAATACCTTCCGCCCGTCGGAGCAGATACCCCAGGCGCACAAAATGGTTTGCCCGTTGGTATAACGGCGTACCGATTCATAGACCCCATCAGCAAACAGATAGACCACATCATAGCCACTCAAATCCTGATTTGCCCAACGCTCGTATTCCTCATAGAGCTCTTCTGTCAACCGGCTGGTTACACTGCGTGAGAGTACCGGACCTCCCTGATTATCGACTAAGGTTTGCTCAATGTCCCGCGTGGAAAGCCCACGCACATACATCTCCGTGGCCAGCTTTACCAATCGCTCTTCCAGCCGATCTATACGCGATAATACCGCACTGTGAAAGGGTTGCTCATTGTCGCGGATACGAGGACGTTTAATGGTGATCGGGCCTTGCGTGGTCTTAAAGCTCACCGGTGTGTAGCCGTTTCGATAGCTGCGATGACCCTCGCCTTGATCATCACTGCGCTGATACCAGCCGCGGCCTAAAAATTCATCCACCTCTGCTTCGGTTGTTTGCTGAAGGATGCGCTCAGCACCAAGACGTAGCAGATCGGTTAACA
>CAZXYQ010000177.1:0-5142 GCA_964644975.1 uncultured Rhodohalobacter sp. | reverse complement strand
ATACATATCCGATCATAAAAATCAGGAATATGACCACAATCAGAATTCGCAGCCAGCCGTCCTTATCTGCAAATCGTGCAGCATAGAAATCGGGCACCGTAATACAGTTGCGTGCCTCAGTAAAGTTTCGCAGCCTCCTGGCGTAGTACAGAAACAGAAAAAGCTCCACCACAATGTAGCCCAAAACCGCCCAGATTGCGGACGGCCCCATCGCATAGGCCATACCCGTTACCCCCAGCAACAGCCATGCACTTCGGCCCGACACCACCGCAGATAGTGCAACCACATACCTGTTCATTTTTCGGTCTGCAATGAAGTATTCGCTAATTCCCTTTGATGAGAACTTTGCTGTATATACCCCTATGCCAACAAGGATAAGCAGATAGCCAACAAAGGCCGCAACTGCATATCCGTCAGCCGAAACAGCAAGTTCTGCGCTCTCATGCATCTTTTTTGATCTCTTTTTGAACCAGCCAGATCGCCAGAAGAATTACCAGACAGGGGAGCAAAAACATGACAAGGTAAAACAAGATCATAAGCCTGCAGTGATTAATTTTTGTCCTATTCTTTTACAAAACGCCGGTTAACCATTCAAAATCTACATTAATATCACGAATCGTTATTTGTTTTTCAACTGGGAGATTTAATTATAAATCACACGATTTTAGTACTATTGAGATATGTTGGAACCTGAATGCAGATAGTCAATTACATTGTTCCTGTAGCAAGAAGAAGAGAATTCAAGTCAACAAAATCTTAAAAATACCCTTAAAGCAAAAAGTGCCCCTGCCGATCCACAGCAGGAGCACTTTTCCTCTCTTTATATCTTGGAAATCTAAGTTTCCAAGACAGTAATTAGCTCTCATTTCAACATCTGCAATTTTCAAGATCTTATCACCGCATAACCATGTGGTATTTCTACCTATTACTACGTATTTACACCTAAATTTAAAATATTAGGTATATTCACGAATAATTATGCAGGATCAGAGGTCAATCAGCCTGTTTCTGAGCCCTTTCGCCACAGCCTCCGACTTTGAGTTCACCTCAAGTTTTCTATAGATATTTCGAATATGATGCCGTATTCCATCAACAGAGAGAAATATTTTTTTACCAATAGCTGCATACGACAACCCTTTTGCAAGCTCTCTAAGAATATCGAGTTCACGCTCTGTAAGCTGTTCTTCCAGTTTTTGAGAGGAGTGAAATGTACTAATCACTCTCCTGGCAATATTTGGAGTAATTGGTGATCCGCCATTAAAAGCGTCTCTGACCGCATCAACCAGTTCGTTGGGCGCCACTTTTTTCATCAGATAGCCGATTGCACCGGCTTTTAAAGCGGCAAAAATATGTTCATCATCATCATGGACAGTCACCATAATTACAATTTTATCCGGATCGATGCGGCGGATATGGCTCAACCCTTCAATTCCGTCCATTCCCGGCAAATTGATATCCAGCAGTACAAGATCCGATCTTTGAAAATTGGCGTCATCAAATGCCTTTTCGCAAGAATCGAACGATCCTACCACAGTCATGTCTCTCTCAAAATCGATAAATGTTTCCCAGCCCTCTCGCATGTAAGCATTATCTTCGATAATTGACACCCTGATTAGTTCATCACTCATATCGCTTTATTTTTTTTAAAAACAGAATAGGCTGTAAAATTTTGACTCGGCGATTGCGCCATATTCCAGAAGTATTCTTCTACAACTTAAATCCAAAATACTGTTTTTATCGAACCTATTCACCGCATGTGCATGCGGTCAAAGATCAACAGTGATCTTCCAGCGAGTCCCAAATTTCTCTTCTGATTTCAGTTCAGCGGAGCCCCCTATCATTTCGGCACGCTTCTTAACTGTATCTAAACCGTTTCCTTCCTCAACAATGGTTTTGTTGAATCCCCGCCCGTTATCCTGCACAATCAGCACTAGGTTTTTGGCTTTTTTCTTGATTGTGATATTGACCTGGGTTGCATCAGAGTGACGCACTGCGTTTGTCAGGATTTCTTTGAAAATCAGCCAGAAATGCTGCCGAACCTCAATTTTCGGTTTTCCGGAAATATGATCTTCTATATCGATATGGTGCTTGATATCTTTACTCTCCATAAGATCTGATGCAAACCGCCGGCACTTCGCCATCAGCCCTTCCCAATCGTCGTGCTTGGGATTTATAGACCAGATAATATCTGTTATTTTATCTTTTGCATCGTCGGCGCTCTCTGAAATTAATGATACAAATCGCCCGCTCTTCTCTTTTGGCTGCCTTTCAACGGCTTTTGCAAAATAGCTGATACTGCTGAGTGTGGCGCTTACTTCATCATGAAGGTCTTCTGCAATTCGATTGCGAATGTTCTGAATTTTCAATATTTGCCGCACTCGAATATGATGTGCGCCATATAAAACAGCTCCAAATACAAGTATGTATAAGAAATATGCCCAGTATGTTCGATACCATGGCGGAAGAATTGAGAAAGAGAATGACGCTTCCGTTCCTTCAACACCGTACACATTACGACTCCTGACATTTAAGGTGTACGATCCCTCGCGAATATTTGTGTAGTCTTTAAAGCTCTCATCATTCCAGTTGCTCCAGTGGCTATCAACTCCATCCAGCTTCACCCGAAACTCGGTGTCTGCCGGGCTGATGTAGCTTGATGCCGCAAAGGTAAATCTCAGTTGGTTATCATCATACGTCAGCTCTATTGGCCCGCCCGGAGGCCCGAAACCGCCATGGATAAGTGAATCTCTGTTGACAAAAACCCTTGTCATGGTTGTGTTAAATTCTGTTTGCACATTCCACGATTTATCTGTCAGATGATACAGCCCATTCGCCCCTCCAAACCATGTAATCTCACCATCGCAGAGTATTTTATAGATCATATCATTACTATCGGCCCCGATCAGCTGATACGGTGTTTCAACAAAACTCCACTCTTCATCTTCTTTTTCACCCCGCAACAATTTTCTATCGGCGCGAAGCCATGCCGTTGTTTCATCGCACTGCCTCATCAGATAAACCTGGCCAAATGGATCTCCGTTTTTTCGTTCCTGCCGTATAAAAAAATTGTTTTCCCGATCATAAACAAACTTTCCCCAATCTGTGCCCGCTATGATCTGACCATTTACCAGCTGGAGGAGCCGTGCAGTTCCTCGTGTACGATTGAGTGAATAGCTTCCCGCCTGATCGCCATTTTCGTCAAATTTCCGAACATCGGTGGCTGTAAGTATCCAGTAGTGATCTCCATGGAAAACCAGGTCAATGATTCTCAACCCGGCATCGAGAATTAATTCGATATCCCTACTGTGCGGCAGCGACGCCCTGTAGAGCTCACTGCCTGAAGCAAGGTAAACATAGTCCTCATTGGGATGCGGTATAATTAAATTGTACAACTGGTTTATAAGCGTTTCTGATCTATCTCCATGCACACGAAGAAGATGATAGTTATCTGAAACCCACAAATCACTCCCGGTTTTCTTCATATCAACAACGCGAGACACCCCATCAACCGGATGAAAACCGTCTTGAAGCTCAGTATCCATCAGAAAAAGTCCTTCCGTAGTTCCCACATAGATATGATTTCCGATTTTTTCCAGACCGGTTACAGCACCGTACAGATTTTCATTCTCTCCAAATGTACTAACCGGTTGTCCGTAATGAATTACACTGATTCCGTTATCGAGGGCAGCCCAAATGTTTTTTTCGTTGTCTGTATAAAGGTTATACACAAGGTTCGTAGGAAGTCCTTTTGTCTCGTCAATTACATCTATCAGATTCATATCCCTGTCTGCTATATATATCCCTCCGGCCAGTGTTGCAACCGCAAACCTGGACTCATCAATCTTTGCAACCCTGTACAATCGTTCATCAAGTAAATGCTGAAACCACTCAACCTGTGGATTATAAAACGTTCCGTCTCTCTGTATTGTGATTCCGTCAGGCCTTGAAAAAATAAAGTCTTCGTTATCAAATGAGATTGAACCATACACTCTCGATGCATTAAACTGCTCGCTGAGAGCGTCGGATACCAGCATCGTATCTGCTACTTCTTTGATGCCGGTATTTCGCTGATGAGCGTAGAGAGTGCCACCAATTGTAATAAGATAGGTGAATACAGTCTCCGCCTTGATAATTGATGTCCGGTTTTCCGCATACTTGAATATGTAGCTATCGGACTGAAAGTAAATTGCATCCCGGTATTCTGCTATGCTCGAAACTGAACCAAATTCAACAGAATCCGGGAGGTGCAGATTTCTGATACTTTCAGCAGTTGCTCTGTTCAGATTGTCGTGGCTTACATACCCAAAGTCATTTTGTCCGCCATAATAGACTCTTCCATCACTTGCTGTTTCCAAAGATCGAACAACGTTGTCTCCGCCCACGCGGTGTAACCTCCATTCAGAACCATCAAAGATCAGAATTCCTGCAGAATTGCCAACATACAATTTACCGTCAGTGGCTTGAGTAACTGCCCAGTTTTGACGATGGCTATTATACTCATCAGAGCTGTATTGCGTCATCAGCGGTACTCCCTGACCAGATAGATGCAGGGGAAACAGAGCAAAAACGAGTAAAAAATAGCGGTTGACCATTCCTGAATGTAACCAATTCAAAACTTCAGAAAAATGCTTTTTAGTTAATCATCATCATCTTTCCCGTCATCATCCGGGTGCTGCACATTCACCTCTTCATCTGATTCGGGATCGTCTTTTTCAGATTGAGAAAGGCTTTTAGGTATAGCTCTGTTGAAATAGAAATTCGTTTTAAACTCACTGCCTGAACCAGAACAATGCCCGGTGCCTGAGGGACCAAACGTATCAGAAAATGCCAATTTTAAACCCTCATATTTCTTACTTCTATTTTCCGGTACAAGTTGTGATTGAATGATCAGCCCTATATCACACTTCCTTCCCAAGCCGGTCATTACTCCTGCCTGCAGCAGGCTTTCACCATCGAAAAGGGCTCCCTCTCTTTGTGCATATCGCCTCTGCAAGAAAACATGACTTGAATTTTGTTTCAGACTGTACCGAATTTTGTATTTGTGATTCTCTTCGTTCACCTTTTCCATCGTTTAATTAGGTTTTATGACCAGTAGCGTCCTAAACATTTGAATGTATCAGATAAAAATGGGGTGTCAATTGT
>CAZXYQ010000176.1:0-5193 GCA_964644975.1 uncultured Rhodohalobacter sp. | reverse complement strand
CTACGTTATATAACTAAAGCTTTAGGTATTCAAAATGAAAATAAGATTTGTCGATAGATCAGACATAAAAGTATCAAGAAAAAGTAAATCAAAATACCGCCCATTAAAAGAGGCCATAGCCGACCTTCAACCCGGTGGGGATGCTCTACAGGTGAAATTCGCCGACGAGAAGGAACTCATTTCATTACGAAACGTCATCTATACCTACAACAGAGAAACGGGGAATAATGTAAGAAGTAGTGCAGACATGACTAAAAACGCGATTTACTTCTATGTAGAATAGCATACAGCTTAAAGCACTTCAATTCATTAAAAGGCGTTGTTCCTGAATTTATAAATTGCTGTTTGTGTGTGATAATAGCGCAAAAAAAAGGCTGCCGATTTAAAACCGGCAGCCTTTTTTTATAGTTTTCTAAACGAACCTTCCTTACTCGTTATCTTTATCTTTTCCAGCAAGTTTTTCTGCCAGTCCTGATACTTCACCAAGCGTAGGTGTGCCGGTCTCAATCTTACTATCTACCGGTTTCTTTTTAGCTGGTTTAGATGTCTGTTTTTTTGACTCGCTCTCAACTTGTGTGAGTTCGATATTTTTGCTGGATTCATCAAATTCAACAACAAATCCTTCAACAACATCGCCTTCGCTAAATGCTTCGTTGAGATCTTCCACTTCGTCCTTCATCTTTTTCTGTGGAAGAAAAGCTTCGGCTCCAAGTGGTAATTCCAGAAATACACCTTTGTCGGTAATTTTTGAAACTTTTCCTTCTACCTTGGTTCCGAGACCGTACTCTTCAGCATATTTTTCCCAGGGGTTATCGTCCACTTGTTTGTGGCCGAGGGTAATTCTGCGATTGTCAAAGTCAACAGCCAGGATTACAACTTCCAGCTCCTGTCCTTTTTCAACAGCCTGGTTTGGATGCTCAATGTTCTCTGTCCAGCTAAGGTCAGAAACGTGTACAAGACCATCAATTCCGGGCTCAAGCTCAACAAAAACACCAAAGTTTGTGAGGTTTCGAACTTCGCCTGTATGCTTCGATCCGACCGGGTATCGCTCAAGGAGCTCTTCCCATGGATCCTGCTCCAACTGCTTAACGCCGAGAGAAATCTTCTTCTCTTCTTCGTTAATATTCAAAACAACACACTCAATGATGTCGTCCTTTTGAACAAGTTGTGACGGATGCTTG
Source organism: uncultured Rhodohalobacter sp. (assembly GCA_964644975.1). Taxonomy (GTDB): domain Bacteria; phylum Bacteroidota; class Rhodothermia; order Balneolales; family Balneolaceae; genus SW132. Next base: position 4,012 of record CAZXYQ010000176.1, on the reverse strand, counting down.
ATGTGCTGCGTCCAGGACATTTCACTAATGTGAATCAATCCTTCAACACCTTTTTCAAGCTCTATAAAAGCACCGTAATCGGCTATAGATACCACACGTCCCTGAACCCTGAGGTTATCGGGATACTTGATGTCGATATCAGTCCATGGATGCGGCTGCAGCTGCTTAAGACCGAGTGATACTCGTTTGGAGTTTTCATCAAAGTCGATCACCGCAACATTCATTTTCTGGTCGAGACTTACGATCTCTTCCGGATGATCTACGCGGCCCCATGAGAGGTCTGTAATGTGCAGGAGTCCGTCAACGCCACCAAGGTCGATAAATACGCCAAAGTCTGTGATGTTTTTAACAACACCTTCAAGAACCTGACCGGCCTCAATTGTTTCGAGGATCTCTTCGCGCTGCTCTTCCAGATCAGACTCAATGAGAGCTCTGTGTGAAATCACAACATTTTCGGCCTGCATGTTAAGTTTTACAACCTGGAATTCCATTGTGCGGTCGACATATGCGTCGAAATCGCGCACCGGACGTACATCAATTTGTGAGCCCGGCAAGAATGCATCAATACCAAATACATCCACAACCATTCCGCCTTTAATACGGCGTTTAATATGGCCTTCAATCACTTCACCGGTCTCGTAAGCTTCTTCAAGGTTTTCCCATGCCTGCAGAATATCTGCTTTTCTTCGGGAGAGAATCAGCTGGCCTTCGCGATCTTCTACCCGGTCTAGAAATACCTCTACTTCGTCTCCTGGCTGAAGGTTTTCGAGTACTTTGTTGCTAAACTCATTTACCGGAACAATACCTTCCGATTTGAACCCGATATCAACGATAACATATTTATCGTCAACAGATACAACAATACCCGTTACAATTTCTTTCTCTTCTATTTCACTAAGAGTATTCTCATACATTCCGGCGAGTTCATGAAACTCTTCATCGGTATAATCTTCCGATTCAGCCTGAAGCTGGTCAAATGTATATGTTTCACCCTCTACATCTCCTGAATAATTGGGAAGTACTTCTGTTTCAGTTTCTACAGCTGTCTCAGTTTCTTTTTCTGCCGCAGTTTCTGCATTCTCTTCTATCGTTTCAGTAGCTTCAGCAACGTCTGCAGTTTCATGCTTTTCGTCTGCTAGAGTTTCTTCAACTTCGTTTTGGGTTTTATCTTTTTGTTCTTCTGACATTCAATATCCTGTTAATGTTTAACCGCATTTCGACTTTCGAAATGGGATTAGGGTTAATAATTAAGATTTAGTTTTTCTTTAATGATGGCTGACATGTAGTCAACCTGCTCTTCAAATGTTTTGCCGGTAGTATCAATAACAATGGCATCGTCAGCCTTTTTCAGGGGATCAGCGTCTCTGTTAGTGTCAGCATGATCTCTGCTTTCAAGATTTTTAATTACGCTATCGAGCGTAATTTCATTGTCTTTTGCTTTCAACTCCTTGTACCGGCGCCGTGCACGTTCTTCAATGGATGCGTCCATGTAAAATTTTAGATCTGCGTCCGGAAAAACGGCTGTTCCAAGATCCCGGCCATCAGCAATAAATGCTCCATCTTTAACAAGTCTGCGCATGAATTTGTTAACATACATTCTGACTTGTGGCTGAGAAGCTACTTTACTGACATTATCGGCTACGATCGGACTTCTTATCTCTTCTGAAATATCTTCACCTTGCAAATACACAGTGAATGTATTATCGCTGAGATCGGCGTCGAGTTTACTATCCGGCAATATGTTAAAGAACTCTTCGGTATTGGGCATTCCATTTCGAATCCAGTAGTAAGTTACAGCTCTGTAAAGTGCTCCTGAATCTAAGAAATGCAATTTCAAACGATCGGACAGCGCCTTAGCAGTTGAACTTTTACCAGACCCTGCGGGTCCGTCAATAACTATAATCATTATAGACCTGTTAAATTAATTTTTTTGCTTCAAAGATTCAATCTTTCTTGTACCTTAATTTTAGAAGCCTTAATTTCTTAAGCTTTAAAGATAATGAGTATTCAAACGTAATCTATATTTAATATGCCACAGCATAAATCAGCTATTAAGCGCGTTCGACAGAACAAAAAACGCCAGCAGCACAACAAAGGTCGCAGAACAAAAATGAGAACCCTTACAAAGCAGGTGCATAATTCTGCTGACAAAGCCGAGGCTCAAGAGAATTTAAAAAAAGCAGTAAGCTTTATTGACCGCCTCACTACAAAAGGTATTCTGCACAAAAACACTGCCGCGAGACAAAAGTCAAAACTTACCAACTACGTAAATAACCTCTGATATCTTGCCTGAAAAAAACTCGAAATCACTTTTAGTTATATTAGATGGTTTTGGGATTTCAGTAGATCCCTCAGTCAGCGCAGTCGACAAAGCAAATAAACCTTTCTACGACTCCCTGATCAAAGCATACCCAAATGCGACACTCTCCGCCAGTGGTGAAGATGTTGGACTTCCTGATGGCCAGTTTGGGAACTCCGAGGTAGGGCACCTAAATATTGGTGCGGGTAGAATTGTATGGCAGGAACTCACAAGGATAAATAAATCGATTGAAGAGAGAGATTTTTTCTCCAACTCTGTTTTAAATAACGCTTTCGAAAAAGCTAAAACCAACGGAAGAGTACACTTCATGGGTCTTCTTTCCGATGGCGGTGTTCACAGCAACAACGAGCACCTTTACGCTCTGCTTGAAATGGCAGCTAAATCTGAGGTGAACAATGCTTATGTACACGCGTTTACCGACGGGCGGGACACGTCTCCCCATGGGGGTTTAGAGTATTGTAAAGAGCTCACGGAGCAGATGGAGAAGACAGGCAAAGGAAAAATAGCTTCTGTAATCGGGCGCTATTTTGCAATGGACCGGGACAACCGATGGGAACGAACTGAAAAAGCACTCAACCTTCTTATTAAAGGCGAAGGTAAAAAGAAAGCTGACTACCGGGCTGTATTTGAAGAGAGTTATAACGATGGCATCACAGATGAATTTATAGAACCGTGCGTGCTGGAAAGTGCCCCTGATAGCAGAATTCGCGATAATGACGTTATCATTTTTTTTAACATCAGAGGCGACAGAGCGCGGCAAATAACCAAATCACTGCTCAATCTTGCCGACGTTCCCGTTCAGTCCGGATTCAAAAATCTTCATTATGTAACGTTTACTGCATACGATGAAACGTTTAATGAGCATGTGCATGTAGCCTATCCTCCTGCTCACCTTGTCAATACAATTGGGGAATACGCGGCTGATAAGGGTGTTAAACAGCTCAGAATTGCAGAGACGGAAAAATATCCTCACGTCACCTATTTTTTTAACGGTGGAGATGAAACTCCGAATAAGAATGAAGAGAGAATTCTTGTGCCGAGCCCTAAAGTTGCAACATACGACCTGCAGCCTGAGATGAGCGCTGAAGAGGTGGCAAACAGGCTAATCGCCGAGCTTAAGAAAGAAGAACACTCTCTCGCTGTAGTAAATTTTGCAAACCCTGATATGGTTGGCCATACCGGAGATTTTGAGGCAACGGTTCAGGCTATCGAATTTGTTGACAAACAGCTTAATAGAGTCATTGAAACGGCAAAAAAACATCAGTACAGCACGTTGATTATTGCTGACCACGGCAATGCTGATCAGATGAAACAGCCTGACGGATCAGCCCACACTGCCCATACCACAGCAAGGGTTCCCGTTATATTGGTAAGCGATCGCAATATCGACAAGTTAAATAACGGAATCCTCGCAGACGTTGCTCCCACACTTCTCAAGCTGATGGGAATTGATTCTCCCAAAGAGATGACGGGCACCCCTCTTTTTTAGGTAAATTTCTCCTTACATTGTTAAACGTTCTCAGTACTCGTTTTGTTTGCATTTGCGAACATGCTGTACTACTTTCGTAAAGCATGAACTAATAAAATACTTCGCTCGTTACGCTAAAAAGAAAATATAATACGTAAATACGCTAAATAGCAGGTCCCGATATGGAGGGTAATTTTTCAAGTAAGGTTCGAGATGTAATTCAA
>CAZXYQ010000175.1:0-5194 GCA_964644975.1 uncultured Rhodohalobacter sp. | reverse complement strand
CATCCGGAAGTTCACGCGAAAAGAAAATGGAAAAATCAAAAACACCAGTACTCGATAATTTCGGCAGGGATTTAACCCAGCTTGCTGAAGACGGAAAACTCGACCCCATTATCGGGCGGGAAAAAGAAATAGAGCGTGTTGCTCAGGTTTTAAGTCGTCGTAAGAAAAACAATCCGGTTTTAATCGGAGAGCCCGGTGTGGGTAAAACTGCAATTGCTGAAGGTCTTGCGTCCAGAATTATTGAACGTAAGGTATCTCGTGTTCTCTACAATAAGCGGGTTATCGCACTTGATCTTGCGTCACTCGTTGCAGGAACAAAGTACAGGGGACAGTTTGAAGAACGCATGAAAGCCGTGATGACGGAGCTGGAAAAAACAGAAGATGTAATTCTGTTTATTGATGAGCTCCACACAATTGTTGGAGCAGGCGGTGCAAGTGGATCTCTCGACGCTTCAAACATGCTGAAACCCGCTTTAGCGCGTGGTGAAGTACAAGCAATTGGCGCAACTACATTGAATGAGTATCGCCAGTTTATTGAGAAAGACGGGGCGCTGGAACGACGATTCCAAAAAATTATGGTCGATCCCACTTCTGTGGATGAAACGCTTGAAATCCTTAATCAAATTAAAGGGAAGTACGAAAAACATCACAGCGTTAGATACACTGATGATGCACTCGATTCCTGCGTAAAGCTAACCGACCGATACGTTACAGATCATTTTTTACCGGATAAAGCCATTGATGCACTTGATGAAGTTGGCGCGCGCGTACACCTGTCAAATATTACGGTTCCGCAGCACGTTCTTGATCTCGAAGAGGAGATAGAGACAACGAGCAGTGAAAAAAATTCGATGGTGAAAAAGCAGCGGTTCGAAGAAGCTGCCAGACTCAGAGATACAGAAAAACGTCTGATGGAAGAGCTTGATGAAGCTCAGAAAGAATGGGAAAAAGAATCCGAGCATATTGTCTTCGATGTTGAAGAAGATGATGTGGCTTCAGTGGTTGCCATGATGAGTGGTGTGCCCGTAAATAAAATCAGTCAAAAAGAGGGCCAGAAACTTCTGAAAATGAAGGAGGCTCTCGGAAGCAAGGTCGTTGGTCAGGATGAGGCGATTACAAAGCTCACAAAAGCGATTAAACGCACACGGGCTGGGTTGAAAGATCCGGCACGGCCAATCGGTTCATTCATTTTCCTTGGTCCTACCGGTGTCGGTAAAACAGAAATGGCTAAAGTTTTGGCGAAATATCTTTTCGATAAAGAAGAGGCACTCATTCGAATTGACATGAGTGAGTACATGGAAAAATTCAGTGTTTCAAGACTTGTAGGAGCTCCTCCCGGCTATGTTGGATATGAAGAGGGTGGAATCCTTACCGAAAAAGTGCGCCGTAAGCCTTACAGTGTTGTCCTGCTTGATGAAATTGAGAAAGCACATCCTGATGTGTTCAATATTTTGTTGCAAGTACTCGACGACGGTATCTTAACGGACAGTCTTGGACGAAAAGTTGATTTCAGAAACACAATTATCATAATGACATCCAATATTGGTGCCCGCGATATACGTAATATGGGTAAAGGAATTGGGTTTTCTGCATCTGATGGCACATTTGATTACGCTCAAATGAAATCTACTATACAGGATGCGCTAAAAAAAGTCTTTAATCCTGAATTCCTTAACAGAATTGATGATGTACTGACCTTTAGGCCACTTGAGAAAGAAGATATCTTTCAGATTATCGATATCCTTGCTGAAGACCTCTTTGACAGAGTTAAAAATCTTGGCTTCGAGCTCGACATTACCAAAGGTGCCAAAGATTTTATCACCGAACAGGGATTCGATCAGAAGTATGGGGCCAGGCCCCTCAGGCGTGCAATTCAAAAGTATATTGAAGATCCTCTTGCAGAAGAAATTCTTGGAGTTAAGCACGGAGAAGGTTCACTTATAAAAATTAAGATGAACAAGTCCAGAGACGGACTTGCCTTTGACTGGACGGAAGCCGGCAAAGAGAAATCTTCGTCAAAAAGTGACGAAGATGATACCGATTCCTCCTCTGACTCAAAGTCGGAAGAGGAAGCTAAAGCTCAGCAATAGCACTGCTAACCCAGAGCATCTGCACATTAACTAATAAGAAAGGCAATACAATTAAGTTTGTGTTGCCTTTTTTTATTTTATCGAATGCCATAAAATTTACGGCTCTATGTCGATTAGTGTGGGTAATATGAAATGTCCCATTTTTCTTTGAAAAACATGATCAAGCTACATTCTTGTTTCTAAGTAAGACCCTGCACAAAGGAATGGCTTGGCCAAAAGGGTTACACATTGCAGCCTGGGGCACCGTGTACACATCGCCCCAGGTTTGCAGATTCGAGTTGTAAGCTTCCCCGAAAGTTGGCCATTAGAAAGTAGAAGAAAATCTTTACTTTTACTTTATGAAAAAGTCACGTTTTAGCTAATCACAGATTATATCCATTCTTAATACAAAGGAGCAGGGGCTGAAGGTTCGAAACATTTGTCGAGAACACGGCATCAGCGATGCCACCTTTTATAACTGGAAATCCAAGTATGGTGGACTCAGCATTAGTGAGTTGGCCAGGATCAAAGAACTCGAGGCAGAAAATACCCGACTCAAGCGGTTGTATGCCGACCTGAGTCTGTTTCATCATACGTTGAAAGATGCGGTAGAAAAAAAGTTGTAAGTCCTGAGATTAAACGGGAGAAGGTTGACCTAATGTGTACGAAACATCAGGTCAACCTACGTCAGGGCTGCAAGGCAGTAAACCTCCCACGTAGTAGTTATAGAGAAAAAATTGGTGTTTAGCGCGATATGCGCACTTCAATAGGTTTGTTTATGCCTGATATGTGATAGTATCCAGCATTTGTTCTCGAGATTTTTATATCCTGCCGGTTCAAAAAAGATATAGTGCCACTTAACTGTTCCCTGTCCAACTCCCTTCTTTCAACGTTAACCGCCGCTATGTGTGGGTTACTAACACCGCCGTTTCTGATTTGTCCCTCTAAAGTGATGATTGTACTCTCTTCAGGTTGGTAGGCAGCGTGTATGATTCTTGACCTTGATGTAGAACTGGCCAATCGTTCCAAATCGGCTGTTCTATAGACCTGAACCCTGTTACCGGAGTAGACGGTCAAATAATGTCCATCTTCGGTTAAGTCGAACCCGCTGAGAGTCATTTCTAAGTCGATCTCTTGCAGGTGATTCCCAAACCGGTCAAATATCATAACACGACTGTTTTCATCTCCGTCCAACGTTGAAAACGCAATAAAGCTACCGTTACTGCTTACATCCAGCCGATCAATTGTGCGTGTTCTTGAACTGTAAATGGGAATTGACTCCTCATCCTCTTCTCCCGCTGCTATAGATACTCTCGACCCCTCTTCACTATCACTATATCGCACAACCGGATTGTACAACACTACGGTTTCACCTTCAACGGAGTAGGAAATGCCCGAAGGCCTTTCGCCACCCGTTGCCTGAGTCGCATTTGATACTGAATATCCCCTATTGCCTGCAGCATCAAAAAATGTAAAGTTTGCTACATTGTCTCTCAGTATAAATTCACCGCTATCCAGTACATTTATGTCAATTGTCTCGTCAGCGGCGTCAAAAAACTCTGGTTCTGTTTCAGATACCAGGTACCCTCTGTAATCATATACGGAGCTCATTAGTGAACTTGTAAAATGTATGAACCCAAGGCGGGTCCTCTCTTTCGAAATCGAATATGCCATCGGAGTTTGCAGATCAACACGGTTGTCATCACTCCCAAAAGCATACGAGCTCTGTGTAGCGGTAAGCAGCCCTTCTTTCAATGGAAATTCTGAGGCTTGATTTGTTTGATGACCAGAAACAAACGTTACACTGAGCGATTGAGATACTGAATTAATTGAAAAAACCAGAGCTATAACTATTGCTAAAAGAAGCTTCATATAGAAGAATAATTTGTTTTATTATTGTGACGCCCTAAAGAACGAAAATTGGTAACGAAAGTCACTTATGCGCTATTCCGTTATTGTACCTGTTTACAACCGCCCCCGGGAGATTGACGAATTGCTCGATAGTTTAACACAACAAACCTTCAAAAGTTTCGAAGTGATCGTGGTTGAGGACGGTTCTTCAATCCCTTGCAAATCTGTTGTAGACAAATATAGCGAAAAATTAAACGTGTCGTATTTCCTAAAAGAGAATAGCGGTCAGGGATTTTCGAGAAATTTCGGGTTTAAGAAAGCCAGTGGCGACTACTTTGTAGTATTTGATTCAGACTGTCTTATCCCTGCCCATTATTTTGATGCGGTAAACAACGCCATGACGCGTCAAAAGATCGATTGCTGGGGCGGGCCTGATCGCGCACACTCATCATTTACACCTATCCAAAAGGCTATCAATTACTCCATGACGTCATTCTTAACAACCGGCGGTATCAGAGGGGGCTCGCGGCGTGTAGATACATTCCATCCGCGCAGTTTCAATATGGGTATTTCGGAGGAGGTATACCAAAGAACAGGCGGATATAAAATTACGCGAATGGGCGAGGATTTGGAATTCAGCATTCGAATTCAGAAATATGGTTTTAAAACTGTGCTTATTGATAAAGCTTATGTTTTTCATAAAAGAAGAACGAATTTGTTGCAATTTTACAAGCAACTCCGCTTTTTTGGCCGGGCCCGAATTAACCTCGCCCGATTCCATCCCGAGCAGATAAAGATTATTCATTCGTTACCCCTGGTATTTACAATTGGTCTTTCTGTTATCTTTATGGCTCTGATTTTTTCAATCTCTTATTTATATTTCATTATTTACCTGTATGGTTTATTTATCCTCATTATTGCAGTTGATTCATTCAGACATGAAAAAAGCTTGTTGATCTCTTTTTATGCAGTTATTGCAGGATTTATACAACTTACTGCGTACGGTATTGGCTTCTTTCGGGAACTGATCAGGGTTAAGAAAAGAGATTAAGGAAAATTTTTATCAGGAATAGATTGCATTCAGAATCTATTTATTTTATCTTTGGATTCTGTTTGCGAAACGATATTCTTAATCAAAGAATAGAGATCAAAAACAAATACAAAAAAACTTTCTTAAGCAAGCTTAGCCAGTTTTTTTTAAATATTGACGTATTGATTTTTTCAACTCGGGGAGTAGCGCAGTCCGGTAGCGCATTCGCTTTGGGAGCGAAGGG
>CAZXYQ010000174.1:0-5195 GCA_964644975.1 uncultured Rhodohalobacter sp. | reverse complement strand
GCCAATGTGGCCACCTCAACAGGATCGGGCAGTTGAACTCCATCAGGACCAAGGACCATTACGTCTCTTAATCTTTTTGCTGATGGACTATCAGTTCTGATAAACCGAACCCAAACATTTTCTTCACCTAAAACAGATTCATCAAACTCCATTTCTGCGGCAAGATAATTTGCATCCGTAGGTACAGGTGACGTATATGTTTGGGCATCCCACGTGGCTCCTCCATCCAAAGATACCTGAACTGTGAGTGGGCCATCATCACCAGTACTAAATTTTGCGACTTGGAATGTCAGTGTAGCTTCGGTTGTGGTACTTAAATCAAAAGATGAGGTCCAAAGCTCTGAATCATCTGTTTCAAAGAGTGCATAACCACCCGCGGCGGTTCTGAAATCCACATCTATTTCGGTCCAACCCGTTGGTAGAGAACCGTCACGTAGTTCTTCGTCTAAAATGGTTTGTCCGATTGCAGCTGAATTTGAGAATGCAAAAAATAGTAGCAAACCCAAAAATAGCTTACTGATCGTAGCTAAATATTTCATATTAGTTTATTTATTTAGGATTAGTTGTTGTTTAATGAGCCCGATCGGTATGCGGTTCAGACTCAAAAAGAGTAACAGTTTACATTATAAAGAGTAACAAAAAAGCGCCACAAAATCATTACCTCAATGTTAAACTTTAGCAGTGGAAAGGGCAGTTCTGATGGTTTGTAAACATTTTTTGAGAGGTAGGATTGGGAATTCTCGTCATCTCATCAGGGAGCCACTCTGCCTCCTTTCCAGCTCTGCGATCGGCTGTTTTTTTGGAATGAAAAAGCAAGGTGCTCCAGGCCGGAAATCTGCAGTATCCGAACGTCCGCTGCTACACATCTGATCACGCTAAAGTATCTGTCACTAAACTCTTCGGGCCAGTTGTGTGCCTCTTCAGCAGTAGAAATTTCACTGCCGGGTACCACCGGGGAATTGTACGCCTTTTGTGCATCTCCCTGCACGTTTTCCCAGCGTTCACGCGCAATCTCATCCTGATTGTGTATGGTTACTTCTGACTCAATGCGAACCTGCACCCGCTTGGATGGATCCCAAAACAGGGCCGAGAGCTTTGGTTTCTGTTCGATCTCTTCTACTTTTGACGATCTATGATCGGTGTAGAACTCAAACTCCCAATTCTCCCGGAACGATCGCAGTACTACGATCCGGCTTTGGGCAGGTCGGTCTGCAATACCGGATGTAGCCACAGAGAAAAAACGAAAGTTGTGTTTTTTATCTAATGCCGCCCGCTTCAGCTGGTCGTGGACTTCGGTGAGCGCTTGATGGGGCGAATGGTCTGGCGTAATGAGCATAAGTTTGATCAGAGTTGTAATTGCGTCTGACTTACAAATCAAAAACCTGAACCGTAACGTTTCAACCTGTATTAGATTCACCGGTAATTTGGTTTGCAACCCTGCCCCCTCTTTCTACAGAACCAGAAGAATAAAAAGTTTGTAAACGCACGGCGTCAAAAGATTTTATGGGGTCTTGGGTTGGAAAAAGGATCAGTATCAGTACCTTGAAAACACCATCTTACATTATAACCTGAGTTCGATTCTAAATCCTTATTAAATGATCAGGAGAAATTCTCCCCTAATAAGGGGCTCATTTTTTGAACACGCAGCGTAAGCGCAGTGAAATATAGAGGGGTGTCCATTGGTTTTTTCCATGCATCTGATTGACACCCCTCCCTCCGCCGGCTGGCGGAGTACTCCCCTCCCCGGGAAACTTCACCCTGGGCGCAAGCGCAGGGGAGACTATCCCCCTCTATCTCGCCCCGAAAGTCGGGACTGGAAAATCACCAGCTGGCGCGGGATAAAAGAGGAGCCCTTTTTTATGGGGGACTTTTACGATTATGATTTAATAATCGAACTCAGGTTTATATATTAGAATTCGGGAAACAAAACGTCAGAAGCTTTATTCAACAAGTCATTAAACATCCGTTGAAAGAAACTTTATTTTAAGGATTATGAACAAATTTATACTGCTAGCTCTATCGGTACTATTCCTTGTAATCACAAGCTGTGCCTCCATTCGAGACGCCGCTTCCATTAAGGAACCTAATGTTCAGTTTGCGGACATGTCCATACAGAATATCACCTTTGATGGCGTAACACTGCTTTTCGATTTTGACGTTACAAATCCGAACAGAATGGGAGTATCTGCCGACAGCTACAACTACGAGTTTTTTATCAACGGCGAATCTTTTATTACCGGTTCGCAAACAGAGCGCATAGAGATTGGCAGTGAAGCGACTTCCCGCGTTCAGGTTCCGGTTTCTCTCACATTTTCTAACGTATACGAGTCGTTTCGGTCAGTAATGCGGCAGGACTCCATCTCATACAGAATGGCAACGGACGTTAATTTTTCTCTTCCTGTTTTGGGGTCGCGCAGAGTTCCGGTAGAAGCAAACGGTCAGCTGCCGATTCCCCGTGTGCCTCAAATTGAGTTTGGCGGATTTGACCTGAAAAGCATGTCGTTTTCCGGAGCAGAAGCAGAAGTGACGTTCCGCGTCAGCAACCCCAACGCATTTGGAATAATGCTCTCCGGCGCTGATTATGCCCTGCAGGTGAACGGACGCAACTGGCTGGATACTGAACTTGCCGAATCGATTCGGGTTGCAGGTTCGGAAAGAAGAGATATCACAATACCTATCCGATTGAGTGCATCCCAGATGGGGTCTGCGCTGGTCGAGATGATCGGCGGCCGTAAAGAGTTCGATTACCGGCTCACCGGCTCAGCAAATATCTCTGCTGAACTGGAAGGATTTACAGAAGGGCAAACGATACCTTTTGACCTGGAAGGAGTATTAAATATTGATGATTATTAATCCGAATGTTTTACACTGATTTTGTTGAAATATCCGTACTGAATTCGAATGGATATTGTGAACGCGTACCCGAATTGCGCAGAAATAACCTGTAATTACGTTAAAATTTATAAAACGGAAGACTCAGAGTAAGCATCTATTAGGTTTAGTAATCGTATATTTCTATTTATACTATATTGACATTTACAAAATTGGAAGTGTAAACCTTTGAAACAGTAAAACAACGGAACTATGAAACTACTTTCTGTAATTCTTTTAACATGTATGCTTTTTACGGGTTGCGATTCAGACGCACCCAGCGCTCAAAATCATCAAACCAATATATCCGGAGATCTATATTTTTCTGAACCCGGAGAGCCTGGAAATATATTTAGTACAGAACGACACAGTGTTTATGTAGAGGATGTAATTGAGGGGCTTAGTACTCCCTGGGGAATGGCATTTTTGCCTGACGGGAAAATTTTGGTCACCGAACGTGGCGGTGACGTCAGGATTGTGGAAGATGGCGTATTACGAACCGAACCTCTCTCGGGAGCTCCCGAAGTTCATGCGCAGGGCCAGGGAGGAATGCTTGATATAAACCTGCATCCCAATTACCAAGAAAACGGATGGATTTATATTAGTTTTTCAAAGCCGGGGCCGGGCGGTTCCATCACCTCTATAGAACGAATGAAGCTCGACGGATACGAGCTTGTGGACCGTGAGGAGATCTACACAGGAACTCCGTTTACAAATGCTCGACACCATTATGGCAGCAGAATTGAGTTTGACGGCAGCGGATACCTCTATTTTTCAATTGGTGATCGTGGGGATATGGATACAGCTCAGGATATCACCAACTCGCACGGAAATCTGTTCAGACTGTATGATGACGGATCTATTCCGCAGGATAATCCCTTTGTTGGCCAGGATGGGCTGGACGAGATTTTTGCGTATGGTCTCAGGAATATCCAGGGAATGACCGTACACCCTGAAACCGGACTGATATGGACGAACCTGCACGGTCCCCGCGGCGGTGATGAAATTAACGTGCATGATAAGCCTGGAGCCAACTACGGCTGGCCGGAAATTACTCATGGAATTAACTACAACGGCTCCATTATCACTGAAGATACTACCAAAGCGGGGATGGAGCAGCCTGTTTTGCACTGGACTCCTTCTATTGCGCCATCCGGAATGGATTTTGTGACGGGTGACCGCTATCCGAACTGGACAGGCAGCATTATGAATGGAGCTTTGGCCGGGCAGCTGATTGCTCGCGTGGAGATCGACGGAACCCAATTTGTTCATGAAGAACGAATTCTGGAAGGAATTGGCAGAATCCGCGATGTGCATATGGCGCCGGACGGCTACATCTATTTTGCTAACGAGTCGGAAGGCAAGATTAGCCGGATTGTACCTGTGGAGTAAGGGGGTAGATTTGAGTTAATTGGATAATAGATTATAGTCCCCCTTTGAAGGGGGAAAGCGAACGGAGTGAGCAGGGGGATGACGATCATAATAATGCATGGTCCAAAGCTTGATTCATAGGCACAGCAGAACATCCACCACTGCCCTCCATCGAATTACAGGGGAACATACCAGAAGAAACACCATAATGGAAAAGTTATGGGTTCTAAGGTGTTACGTGAAAAGTAATCTGCAGAATCTTCTACCTACTATGCAGGCATATTTCCCTCACTCAATATATAGAGCATCTCTTTTTCAAAAATTGCGCTGCCCCTGTCTACGGATTCATCGGCAGCGACAATCCCCTCTTTAGCGCGTTTTTTAGCCTCTTCAAACTGCTCATTCAAAATAAGCTGAGCTGCCTCAGCGCGTGCAATAATCTGACCTTCCGTGTACCCTTTCTGCGCTTTACCGAGATAAATTTGCGCGGTTTCTGCGTCTCTCCTGCAGGCAGCTGCTATGAACGCTTTCTCAGAATAGACGATACCCTCCAGAATAATATTCCCCTCTTTTTCAAGGCTCTTAATGATTGCATCGAGCTCGTAATTAGCCTCGTTAATCTGACCGCTGTCAAGGTGGTAGAGTGCGGCGATAAGTCGAGCGGTTAATGCAGTTGTATCTGTTCCGGCCCCGGTCATTTCAAGAAGGCTGTCGAGTTCAGCTTTGCTGATGTATCGTGGCCGTGCTCCATTCCAAATCTAAATGGAGAGCGCCATCAATTTCTGTTTGATGGCTGCTTTATCGCCCCCTTTTCTCAGATCACGTAACTGGGATCCATCCGTTTCGAAAGCATCACTTTGGGCAGGAATGAATGATGCGGCGCCAATAAGCATGCTTGTAACCTGAGTTCGATTGTTGAACATTAATTATAAAAGTCCCCCTTCCCCAGAGGG
>CAZXYQ010000173.1:2775-5202 GCA_964644975.1 uncultured Rhodohalobacter sp. | reverse complement strand
AACCGGGATCTGCCTGAAATCCGAAGCATTTCACGGAGCCACAAACAGCATACCCTATCGCTGGTTTTTGATCCGGCTTTCCCAAACCTCAATGCTTTTAAAGGAGAAAAAGCAGAAGGACGCTTTGAAATTTCCGGAGATCCGTCAACAGGATTTATTCGCGGGGAATACAGTGTGATTCTATCCGGTGATCTGTTGACCATCGAGATGATTCCGTCGGGTGGATGGATACCCAATGCAGACAAACTCTCCCTCCGGTTTCTCTACGAAGTGCAGCCAATGTTTAAGCAGTGGCCAACAACCTATCGGTGGGTAGCTGAACTGGAAAGGGAAGCAGAATCCGGATTCAGGATGACATCAAACTGGGAAAGAATTGAAAACGGAAATAATAAAAACGATGGGAGCACAAATAATGGAAATGAAAATTGCCGAATCGTTTTTTAACCAAGTGGCACAAAAAACATCCAATAACAGACATGTTTATGGAGCCATCCTCTGTGTTGAAAACAGTGACGGTTCTGTTTCATGGAGTGGGTCTGCCGGTGAGCTGAACCGAGAAGATCGTTTTTTCATCGCCAGTGTTACCAAGCTCTGTATCACTACCATGATTTTAATACTCAGAAATCAAGGGCGCCTGAAGCTAGATGATATTATCACTCAATACTTTCCTGAAGGCTATCTGGATGGGCTGCATCTGTTGAAAGGTGTAGACTCCACAAATCAAATCACCATCATGCACCTGCTGTCAAATACTTCCGGTATTCCGGATTATTTCTCTCACAAGCAGGCTAATGGAAAAACGGCTGCCGATGATCTCTTTGGCGGAAAAGATGAGCCGTGGCCGCTGGAAAGAACCCTGGAACATGTGAAGAACATGACCCCAAATTTCAGGCCGGGACAAAAAGGAAAAGCCCGTTATTCCGATACAAACTTTCAGCTTCTGGGCCGGATTATCGAAACCATCACAGGCAAAGATCTGGCAGATGTATTCAAAGAGAGAATTTTTGACGAGCTGGAGCTGGCCAACACCTACGCCTACCGGGATGTAGACGATGGCTCCCCGGCACAGATGTATTACAAGAAAAATAAGCTTCACCTGCCCAACTACATTGCCTCTGTTACCGCAGAGGGCGGAGTGGTATCAACCGCCCCGGAACTGATAATTTTCCTGAAGGCTTTTTTCAACGGCCAATTTTTTCCCAAAAAAGATCTGGAAGAGTTAAAGGAGTGGAACCTGATCTGGTTTCCCGGCCAGTTCTATTTCGGAATCGGTCTTGAGAAACTGTGGACACCCCGGTTTATCTCACCCCTCAAACCGATCCGGGAGATCATCGGCTGCTGGGGGCAATCGGGAGCGTTTGCATTTCATCACCCCGACACGGATCTCTACTTTACAGGAACCGTGAACCAATTGAGCGGCTTTGGGCACAGTGCAGCGTACAAAGCAATGATCAGCATAATCAAATCCGCTCATTCAGGTAAACTTTATTCAAAGTCACCATGAAACATAAAACCGTCATCATCACTGGAGCCAATTCGGGAATCGGGAAAGCGGCTGCAATGAAATTTACCTCGGAAGGGCATACAGTCATCATGGCCTGCCGCAATCTGGAAAAAAGTCGCCCGCTACGGGATCAGATTGCTGCTGAAACCGGCAATGACCATGTTTACCTGGAGCAGGTGAATACGAGCTCATTCGAATCGATCCGGGATTTTTGCATTATGTACCGGGAAAAATATCAGGAGGTGGATATCCTGATCCATAACGCTGCCTACTTCAATCACGGTGAACCATACAAACAGAGTACTGATGGCATAGAAATTACTTTTGCCACCAACGTAGCCGGACCATTCCTGATGACGATGCTTATCAAAAATCTGCTGGCTGCTTCAGATGATGCACGGATTCTCCACGCGGGTAGCAACATCATCAAACACTTTCTGAGTCCAAAGAAAAAGATCGATTTTGATCATCTCCGGAAAGAGCCGGATAATCCGCGCGATCACAGCGTGTACATCAACTACCGAAACTCGAAGATGGCGCTGCTGATGCTTACGTTCAAAATGGCTGAGGAGTTTGCCGATGATGGAATCAAAACGTACTCACTGCAGATAAACGGCGCCACGATGTCGAAAGAAGCGCTGATGAAGGTAAAACCTCAATGGCGCATCATTGCAAGGATACAGAATCTCTTCTTTCGTCCTCCTGAATTTACCGCTGACCTCTACTATGAAATCTGCACCTCTGACCGGTTCAGAGATGCAACCGGTGTACATGTCAATCATAAACTGGAAGTGATGCAGCCGGCAAAAACAGGTGCAGGGATTATTGTGGATATTAAGCAGGGAGTAGGTGCAGACGTATTTCCGGAATATGCACTGAATACAGAGGTATCAGATAAAGTATGGAATATTTGCAGCGAACTT
>CAZXYQ010000173.1:0-2675 GCA_964644975.1 uncultured Rhodohalobacter sp. | reverse complement strand
CTGTGGTGGGTTTTACTCATCGCGGCTACGGCAGCCGTCGCAGCAGTAACTTCTCATCAAATTACTCCGGGAGGAATGCTCTCAAGTATAGTGGGACATCTTATTTTTGCAATCGGGGTTGCGTTGATTCCATGGATTGTATACCGGTTCTTCGGTAAACCCTTAAACACAGAAGAGATGATGACCACTATCACGGTCGGTTGGCTGATTCTGGCCGTTGCAAATTTATTAGTTTAAATTTCTATAAGTTCGTTCATCTAAAGAATGGAGGAACAGATCAGCGGACAGGCATTTGTAAGAGCTTACAGCTATGTCGCTTAGAAGCAACAGCTTTATTTTAGTCGTTCCACCCACACTATATTTTATTAATGACGGAAATAGTTTTATACATAGAATCTCAAATATTTACTTCCCTTTTCATTTTCAGAAAAATAGTCGACGATTCCATTCAGCCCATTTGCTTTAGCTGCAATCAGCAGGTTTTTGATATCGTTCATAACGAGTTGTCTATCGTGAAACTGAGTTATGTTGACTTCTTTTACATATCTGATGATCACTGTGAACTTAACCCCGATGTCCGTTGGCAAAAACCGTGACATACCCAAGGCCCTATTCCACCATTAGCTCGTCAGCACTGATCATACTTAAAGGATTTCGTCACTGACCCGCCTCTGTAGACAATTTGTAACCCCTTCGGCAATCCCTCTTCCAGGTTTTCGCATCCGACAGCACCCGATTTCAGTACAATACTATAACCAATAGATGGAATATCGTATGAGGCAGAGATGGCGTCTGGTTTTGCTTCAATCTGAATCACCTACTGTTCAGAGAACTGTTCTGAAATATATTCTATTTCTACAATGAGTACGACAGGTATAAGAATCAAAAAGTGATGAATCTTCCGATTCATCACTCCCTCTCCATCTACAGCTTAACCAAACAAATCCTTTATTCGAATTCAATTATATCCGCCCTAACAGTCAGCCGAACTTTTGAATAAAAGAAGAGATTCAGGATATCTGTGTCGTAACGAATATTGGCAAGTGCTAGTTTTTGATTTGACGCTGATCCATATTCAGATTCATAATTCGCCCACAAATTTTCCAGTGCATCCGCATACAGATGGCCACTGCCCTCAACCCGTGCAATTGCAAATGATGTAGCCGCAAACCCGGTCGAATAGCTCAACCCGAACACATAGGCTGACTCCGATTCGCCGGTTATATTCGTTGCGGCTACTGAATAATTACCCTCGTTAAGGTTTACAATGGTTTGATTTCCGGATAAAAACGCGCCCGAATTTGAACATCCTGTTATTAAAACAGCTGCAAACAGTACTAAAATACTTAACTTATTCATGATACTCCCCCGTTTGTTATTTTACATAAATTGTAACTGCAATTTATCTCTCTATGTACAATGAATATGTAATGGAATCACTAATCTGAATGACGGGAATAGTTGAATTGTATGCCGGTTAAATCAAATCTGGAGCTGAGAGTTAATAGCACAAGGGAATACCAATACTAAAGAACTGATAACCATTAGCCGGGAAAAATAGCCACCGGCATGCTTAAGGCTTCTTAACTGAACATCCTCAGGATTGGATTGGGCTCCGGCTCTATTTTATTTCTGCCTGCACTAATTTTCGGCAATTTGGGAGAGTTGATAGTTCGAAGCAGCATTTAGCGATGTTGCGTGATCAAAAGCGAAACTGAGATCGTACCCTTTGTATTGCCTTATCAGATGAGCCGCCTGAAAAACTCTTCCGCTCCATCCTTCGAAATTTCCAGATTCGAAATCAATGCCTGCAGAGCAACCGTCAAATTGTTTGAATCCATCGGCTCTCTGGTATCAAGAAATCCCTTCTCTAACAGATAGTTTTCCAACTCATCCATCTTATTTGTCCTGAATCCCGAAACCTCACTGTTTCTCAATGCTTCGAGCAACTTAGCCGGATCCCCATTTACCTCTTCCAGCTTTTCTGATACCACATCGATAAAGCTGTCCGACACTGCCCCCGATTCCTCCAGCACACCCCGGTCGATCGGCCGCGGCCTGCCCTGACGATAGAGTTTCAGATAGCGATCCAGAATCTCTGCTTTCTCTTCTATCTCTGTAACATCCTGATCGCTAAGCCCATCAATCACGCCGCCCTCTTTCAAATAGTTTTTAAGAGCTCCCCAATAACTGACTCCGGATGTAAGAGCACTGTAAAGCGTATTTGGATCGTCCAACAAATACCAGAGATGTAGCTGCTCCGGTTCGTCTGTTAACGGATTAAATAGTGGTATTTTCAGTTTTTTGCCGTATTCGCTATAGCTAAGAGAATCCGGAGCACCAATATTTTGAACGAGGCTAATTGGCTGCCAGTCAGGCTGTGTGGTTTTATACGTGGAAACGGTTCTCTCCCCGGTCAAGTGAAAAATCTTATGATCATTCACTCCATTTCGGGTCAGATAACTCTCCCACTTCGCCACCTCATCACCCTGCGCGGTAAAATAGAACACCTGTCGCCCGTCACGGCTGACTTCGGTGAGAGCTTCAATAATCGCCTCTGCCCTCATATCGTCACTATTGGCCAGCAGTTCGTCAGCCAGTATCGGAAGTTTAACAGAGGTCTCCTGCGTCTCCACAAACGCCAATCTGACCGCCATCAGGAGCTGAATCCGCGT
>CAZXYQ010000172.1:0-5230 GCA_964644975.1 uncultured Rhodohalobacter sp. | reverse complement strand
CAGGATCATGAGCGTTGAGCGAACATCCAGAGGTGGGTCCCCGGGAGATCATTTGACCCGAATTATTCACCAATTACACAACACTCCATGAAAAACCACCCACGAAATTCTAAATCACTCACCGTCATCGGTGGTGGTGCGGCCGGTTTTTTTGCAGCCGTAAATGCAGCACGGTTGAACCCGGAGTTGAATGTGACGATTCTTGAGAAATCGCGTGAAGTACTCTCCAAAGTTCGCGTCTCCGGCGGCGGCCGCTGCAATGTTACGCACAACTGCTTTGATCCGGAGCTGCTTTCGAAAGCGTATCCCCGGGGCGAAAAAGTGCTGCGCTGGAGCTTTGAGCAGTTCCAGGCGCGCGACACGGTGGAGTGGTTCAATGAGCGGGGAGTGGAACTGAAGGCGGAAGAGGACGGGCGGATGTTCCCGGTAACCGACAGCTCCGATACCATCATCAGCTGCCTGATGGAAGAGGCGAAAAAGCACGGCGTGTCGATCCGCACGAAAACAAAAGTAGATAAAATTGAGCCGCTTGAAGAAGACGGTTTCAGACTTCATCTCCATAAATCAAAACCGCTGCATTGCGATCAGCTTGTGGTGGCGACCGGTGGCTATAATCGTGAAAGCGCGTACGAATGGCTGAAAGATCTTGGCCACTCTGTCAGGACACCGGTCCCGTCCCTGTTTACCTTTAACTTCAGAGAGAAGATATTTACCGACCTGGCCGGCATTTCGGTGGAGCGTGCGGAAGTTCACATCAAAGAGACATCGTATTCGGAAGTCGGCCCCGTTTTAATTACGCACTGGGGACTCAGCGGTCCGGCCGTGCTGAAGCTCTCCGCCTGGGCTGCACGCGAGCTGCACCAGCGGGAGTACCGCTACGATGTGCAGATCAACTGGCTCTACCCGATGAACGATCAGGAGGCTAGAAAACAGCTGACGAATTTGAGGGACAATCAATCGCGCAAGCAGGTCAGTAATCAGAACCGCTTTCCGTTTCCGGCCCGGCTATGGGAAAGGTTTCTGGAACTGAGCACGATCAAACCGGACAAGCGGTGGGCAGATCTTTCCAACAAAGAGATCCATGAACTTACCCAGCAGCTCACCCGGGGAACCTACAATATTCAGGGCAAAACCACCTATAAAGAGGAGTTTGTGACCTGTGGTGGGATTCCGCTCAACGAGGTTAATCCCGATACACTCGAGAGTAAAAAGGTACCCGGATTATATTTTGTAGGCGAAGTGCTGGATATTGACGGGATTACCGGTGGATTCAATTTCCAGGCCGCATGGACGAATGGATGGCTGGCAGCCCAGGCAATTGCGGCCGAATAACTTTTCTTTTCACACAAACCACCTTGCAACAGTTTGCTTATACTGCCTGTACTCCTCACCAAATTTTGATTCAAGAATCTGCTCCTCCGGAAAAATCTGAAACCGGTTCATATACCCAATAAAGCCAAAAGAGAAGATAATGGAGAAAGGATTCATAAGGTAAAATCCCCACCCAATCAGAACGAGAAACATTCCCAGGTACATCGGGTTGCGGGTATAGCTGTAAACTCCGCTGGATACGATGGCTGATGTCTCTGCCGGCACCATTGGGTGAACCGTTGTTTTTGCTTTTCGAAACTGTACTACTCCGGCCAGGGAGAGAAGCAATCCGGTTAAAGCAACCGCCCCCGCTACACTCCACCGAATTTCCCGCTCAATTGAAAACCCCGGGGCAATCAGGCAGATTCCCCACATGATCAGCGCAAACAATAGCAGTATTATAACCGGTGGAATGGTTAGCGATAGATTTCTCATAGCCCGTCTCTTCTTGATTTAAAGTTGCTTCAATGGATTCATCGTGACTCTCCATGGATTGAAAATGGCGTAAAAAATCTGACAAGGCTAATCTCTTTTTTTACGTCAATTTTACTTTTTCTGCTCAAACAGCCATTCGAGGGCAAACCGATCTTCATAGGCCGGTACCCATGAAAAATGATCTACATGAGGATACTCTGTGTATCCCGGTGTTCCGCCCGCTTCCCTGATCGCCTGGACCATATCTCGTGACATTTCCACAGGCACCACACTGTCTTGCGCTCCGTGAAACGTCCAGATAGGCAGATCTTTCAGCAGATAAGCTTTGGATAGATCCCCGCCGCCGCAAACCGGCATCGCGGCCGCAAAGGTATCGGGGTAGCGCGTGATAAGATCCCACGTACCAAATCCGCCCATCGAAAGGCCGGTGATGTAGAGTCGGTCTTTATTAACCGGCATTTCATCCGCAATCTGAAGAACCAAATCGTACGCCATTTGAAGAGGTTTTGTGGGCTTCTCCATCAGGCCTGTCCCTTCGGTCCTCCAGTCAAGATTGGCCCAGTAGTCATCATCCGGGGCTTGAGGCACAATGACGATTGCCGGGTACTCCTGACGAAAATCTGCCTTTGCAAACGCCTCCACACCCCAGGTAAGCTGCGCTTCATTGTCACTACCACGCTCCCCCATGCCATGCAGAAAAAGCACAAGCGGATAGCGTTTTCCATCCTCAAACTGCTCTGGAATCAGCAAACGATAAGGCAGTTGATCACCTTCATCAGAATGGTAAACTTTAGCTTCGAACAGCTCTTTAAAATCGGTTTGAGCTGATGTTTGAACCGGGACCGTCATAGCTAAAATAAAAAGTGAAAGGATAGATATCACAGGAAGGTTAGATGCGATCATCAGATTCTCATGTTTATACTTTTTGATTCATGATAATATCGAAAATTTTTGCTGAAGTTTATACGCAGATATAAAGAAAACGATTAAATATCATACCGCACCTAAAGCTTAATCTCCTACTCATGCGGAGGAGCCAAATAGTCCCTACTAGGGACGGCCGATCTTATAGCCCCCGGTTTTAACCGGGGGATTTTATCATGCGATGTACCAAATCCATCGGGCTGGATTTTATGAAAGGCGGCAAGTATTGTCCGATGGCGTTTGTGGAAATCGGATCAACGCTCATTCCCCATCCGGATGTTTTGATATCGTTGAGTTTCGGGTCGTTCTGGATTTTAATACGGTCTTTGAGTACAAAAAAGCTATCTCGAAGCATTTAAGAAATTCATTTAGGAAGAGTTGCGTCGGGAGATCGCGGATCGGGGTCCGCGATGACGTTGACAGGGTTTTGATTTCGAGCAAAGTGTCAAAGCTTTTAATACGCTGGTTTGAATAAATTCCGGAAAAGTTTTCTTTCCTGAAGAATTATCCCGATGAATAAATCAAGTTGAGGATAAAGCGATATTTAAGTACATTAATAGTGGGTATTCCCACTAACCCACTTCATTTAATATCGTTTAAGCGTAGAAATTCTGGATATGAAAACACCTGTAAAAGAATACAATGCAAAGTTAGATTCCAAAAAACGAATCACAATTCGGGGAGCGAAGGCTGAATTCTATCACGTAACAGAAAAAGAAGATGGCACTATTAAACTTAGCCCCCGTGAACTGGTCCATCCGGACAAGATCTCGGAGAAAACACTGAAGATGATGGACAAAGCGATTGAAAAGTTCAAAAAAGGAGAAGTATCAGAACCGGTCAATATGGAGGAGTTGGAAAAACTACTGGATTAAATTCAGGACATTATGTTTAAAATACGAATGGGAATTCCGGAGATGAAAGAATTCTGGGATGATCTGATCAAGAGAAAGAAAAACGGTGAACTCACTTCTGATGAAGAGATTCTTTTCAAGAGATTTGCAAAATCGATTCAATTCTTAAGCGCTGATCCAAAACACCCCAGCCTGCAGACTCATGAAATAGATCAGCTGAGCAAAAAGTATGGGATGAAAATCTGGCAATCCTATCTTGATCAGGGAAAACAAGCACAGCGTTTCTATTGGACGTATGGACCTAACCAAAAAGAAATAACAATCTTAGGTATTGAACCGCACCCTGAGGATAAAAAGAGAGGCGCATATAAAAGAATAAAGCTATCAGATTTGCCTGATTAATTGCCGGAAAAGATTAATTAACTTCTATCCTGAGATCAGTAAATAAAAATTTCCGTCTTGAATAATATAATCAAATGACTATAATGAACTATATCAAGGGCAACTAAACTGAGGAAACATGCTTCGAAAAACAGGATTATTTTTATGTTTACTGATACTCGGAATATATCAGACTGAATTATCAGCCCAGGAAAAACCGTGGATGTTCGGCCCTTTTGAGCGGGCGGAAAATCAGCAGCCAATCATAGAACCGACGGATGAAACCACGTTCAACTGCCCCATGACCGGCGAGACCGTTTATTGGGAGTCGATGGCAACCTTCAATCCTGCAGCCATTGTGAAAGACGGGAAAATCAACGTGATCTACCGCGCAGAAGAGAAACTGGGTGAGAGGGAAATTGGCGGACACACCTCCCGGCTGGGACTCGCGTTTTCTGAGGATGGCGAAACGTACATCAGGGAAGATAACCCCATTTTTTACCCGGATAAGGACGGCCAACAGGAATATGAATGGACCGGCGGCGTGGAAGATCCCCGAATTGTGGAAACCGAAGATGGCATGTATGTGATGACCTACACACAGTGGAACCGGGAATATCCAAGGCTGGCCGTGGCAACATCGCAGGATTTGAAAAACTGGGAAAAACACGGGCCCATTTTCAAGGAGTGGAAAGATGGGAAGTACCACAACATGGAAACCAAGGCAGGTGCCATTGTAACGGAGTTTAGCGATGGTAAACTGGTGGCAGCACAGATCAGCGGACGGTACTGGATGTACTACGGTGTTCCCCATGTTTGGCTTGCCAGTTCAAAAGACCTGATAAACTGGGAGCCTGTAGAGAATTATCAGGGTAATCTTGCGCCTGTACTAAGCCCCCGGCCGGGCTATTTCGATTCATGGCTGGTGGAAGCAGGCCCGCCGCCCGTGCTGACGGAAGATGGCATTGTGGTTCTGTATAACGCCGGCAATTCGCAAAACATTGGTGTTCCAAATCTGGGCAACAGAGTGTACACCGGCGGTCAGGCGCTATATGACGCAAATGAGCCATGGAAACTTCTGGACCGCTCTGATGAGCCATTCATACAGCCTGAAAAGGAGTTTGAAACATCCGGTCAGTACGAAGATGGCACCACATTTATTGAGGGATTGGTCTACTTCAACGGCACCTGGCATCTCTACTACGGAACGGCAGACAGCATGGTAGGCGTGGTTACCTGGACGCCGGATGAATAAACATGAGTTC
>CAZXYQ010000171.1:0-5251 GCA_964644975.1 uncultured Rhodohalobacter sp. | reverse complement strand
AACGGTGATCTATCCTAAGAGTCATCGGATGAGTCATCCATGAATCATATATTGATTCAGCATAACTAGATTTTTCGAAAAACTCACCCTGAAAGCTTTCGGGGCTATACGATATTTTATCGATGACACTGCACTAGACAGTGTGCGGTTATTTTTTCCAATATACAAAGATCATAAGATTTGATAGAACTTCTGGCTCTATTCTATTTTGTGTGGATAACGCATAATCATGAGATCGTAATAATCACCTTTCTGGGTACTTTTTGGTGTCAAAAAGTACCCAAAAACCACCGGGCTGTGCCATTGTTCGTTCGGAGTTTTCCCTATGCTATGAGATGTATAAAGCAATGGTCCGCAACTTTCAGATACAGTCTAAAAGATCCTGCCGGTACGCTTTATACAAGCCATCTCATACGCTCCGGTCAACCTAACCACCTCACTCACACTGCCAAGGCCGGTTGATATCTTCTCTTTTAATTTACTATTTGACTGGAAATGAACATCTTTAAATTCATATTAAATTGGTATCAGATCCTTATTTATTAATTAAGCATTAAAACACTTTCAATAGCATCAGTCTTGCTAAAATTTTCAGGGGAATCCAAATGAACTAGCAGAATAAAAACGTGAGTCTCTTTAATAACACCAAATTCTGAAGGCTACCCACACGAATCAACATGGAGCCGAACCTGTCTTACCGGGACACAACCCAAAACAGCAATCATTTGCCAAATAACCCGGCACCCGTGGAAAAGTCAGTTCGTTTGCCGGTATGGATTTCAGTCAACATAATTTTCAGTAGACGGTTCGATGAATCTACGTTATCTTACTAAAAATGACGATAAAACCATTCTAATGGATCAACTGAAAAAAATTTCTGAATTCCGGACATCTGATGAATTTTTAAATGACCTGAAAACGTATGGCGAAATAAAGAAGCTGCAGGAAGGAGACGTTTTGTTTGAGGTAAACAGTGCAATCCGCGCAGTCCCGATTATACTTAAAGGAAGCCTGAAGGTTTATCAATCGGATGAAGACTTTAGGGAGCTGCTTCTCTACTATCTCAAAGAGGGAGATACCTGTATCATGTCGGTGCTGAACGGTTTATATAATGAGGACAACACCCTGAAAGCTGTAGCAAACGAGGAGAGTGAAGTTTTGCTGCTTCCTGTTCAAAAACTGGGAATTCTTACAAAAAAACACCCCGAGTGGATCAACTACATCTTCCGTATTTACCACGAACGGTTTCAGGAACTGCTCGATGTAGTTAATGAAGTTGCCTTCAAAAAGATGGACGAACGACTACTCCAGTTTCTGAAAAAGAGGTCAGAAATGAGCGGGAAACAGTCGATTTCGATAACACATGAGGAGCTTGCCAATGAGCTTGGGACAGCGAGGGTTGTTGTCAGCCGCCTGTTAAAACAGATGGAGAGTAACGACCTGGTTAAGCTCAGCCGAAATAAAATCACTCTTGTGTAACATATGTGACTGAGTTTCGCTCTCCTTCTACGTAAATTAAATTCACGTAAGAGTACCATTCAGATTTCAGAAAATCCCTGTCCGGATTTGTTTCCGGATATGAATATGAATTACGAATAAACAGAAGCAATCAAATACATATCATGTTTTCAAAACTAACCAAACAGATCTTTACGAACTGGCACCCGATGCGCCTTATAGCACTGGCATTCGGACTTATACTGGGATACAACTGGCTTACCCAGGGCGCAGCTGTTTCAGGAGCACTCTCTGTCTTCTTCCTTTTTCAGGCCGTTACCAACACCGGCTGTATGGCCGGACAGTGTGCACCGGCAGTAACCGGAACAGAAGATCAAATTATTGAAGATGTTGAATATGAAGAAATAAAAAATGGATGACCTATGAGTACAAATACTAAACAGATGAGTTTTTCAGAGATTATAAAAGGGAGCACTCCCGTTTTGGTTGATTTTTATGCAGATTGGTGCGGCCCGTGCAAAATGATGGGCCCTATACTTAAAGACCTCAAAGTAAGGCTTGGAGATCAAATCAACATTATCAAAATAGACGCAGAAAAAAATCCGTCAGCCGCCATCAAATACCAGGTACGCGGTGTTCCCTCCCTGATTCTTTTTAAGAACGGCGAGATTCTGTGGCAGCAGTCCGGTGTGGTTCAGGCCCCGCAACTGGAAAAAATATTCAAACAAAAAATAGCTGAATATGAGCAACAATAAAGAGCATTTCTACGAAATAGATATTAAATGGAAAAACGGGCGGACAGGTACCATGAGTTCCCCAAAACTGGACGATACGCTGGATGTTGCCACACCTCCCGAGTTTCCGGGTGGTGTTGAAGGAGTTTGGTCGCCCGAACACTTGTTTACGGCAGCCGTTAGCAGCTGCTTTATGACATCCTTTACAGCCGTTGCTGAGTTTTCGAATTTTGAATTCGAAGATTTGAAGGTTCACAGCTCCGGAAAAATGAGCCTTGATGAAGGAGGCAAGTTTGTGATGAGTGAAATAGCAGTAAAGGCCGAGTTGACCATCCACGATGAATCAAAAGAGAAGAAGGCGATTAGACTGCTCAAAAAAGCCGAACAGATCTGCCTGATTACCCGATCGATTATTTCAAAAGTGACTCTTGAACCGGTAGTGATCGTTAAAAAGCCGGCCTGAACATACCCGGTGTCGTGATCGGCCTATGGGTTATTTGGTCACCCGAAGCTGTTCACCTTCTGAATCAGGCTCTTACCTCACCTTTACAGAGTAGATTTACTGCCATCAAAAAAAATGTTTACAATCATGCGTTGATTTGATATTCATTTACTACTTTACAGACAGGCTTTAAAAATCAAATCGGTGCAAAAACATCCTGCAAAGGATACCATTTAGATTCAATAAACTATGTTGCAGATCCAATACCGGGGTGCGGGGCGAGGTATTTCCACGGGGTATTTGCAAAGGGCACCCTTTTGAGACCTAGCCTTCAACAAGTCAACAATCACAATAAAGAACAAAATGGAATACATAGAAATTATTTTAAAGCTGATAGTAGGTCTTAGCATTTTAAATGTGTGGCTGGTTCGGGCCAATAAACCGACGGCCTGGAGGGGCGGAGATGCCACCAATATTGTGGAAGAATTCAGTACATACGGGCTTCCAAAGTGGTTTACGTATGTAGTCGGCACACTTAAAGTAATCCTTGCGGTGTTGCTTTTGGCCTCTATCTATTATCAGCAAGTAGAGTTCATTGCCGCGGCAGGAATCGCTGCCTTAATGCTGGGGGCTGTATCTATGCACTTTAAGATTGGTGACCCAATCAAGAAGGCACTGCCCGCATTTACATTTTTAATACTGTCGCTGGCCATTATTTTTATCTAAACACGGCTTACAGGAGAGTATAAAAACTCCAGGATACCCAGCCGTTTAATAAAAGGAATAAAAGTGATGGTGCAGATTCTATAAATCCATCCCTGATTTTCATCCGCACCAAAAATGCGACAAACATCATTATAGCAAGGCCTCCGGATGCAAGGAGGCCGATAACCGGCAGTAGAAATCCTACCATCAAGCCTGCAGAACCCAGCAGCTGGAGCACGCCGGTTAAAATGCGCTGGGAATCAGGCAAACCAAACCTCACGAATTCAAGAGCCATCTTATTCGACGTGAAACACTGCAGCCCGTAAAGCAGAAAGAATAAAGCGTTTAGAACGATGACAAACTGGAGTAATAAGCTCAATTCAGTTCCGGTTAATACTTTAATATTTAAAACTCTCGTCAGAGTTCATTTCGGGAGTGCGGCCTTGCCCTTGTAATCTCTCCCGATTTCCATCAGGTTAAGCCCTGTGATGCATGATTCGTTCACTTCGGACGAGACAAGGAAGGCTTCCAAACTTCGTGAATTTTACGTTCGTTTCATATTCATTGTTAAGTACAATTTATCTATGCATATCTGAATTTCCTCTGGCCACTCTTTTTAACTGAGTCATGTGCCAGGTCTAAGTACACTTGCTCATTTATGATTGATTTCAAATAAGGTTTACTGATGTTCTCAGCTCTGCTGATTTTAGCATATTTCAAGATGGCTTTGAAATACCCCATATGGATGCCTGCGGCGCAAAGCCCTCTTCAAAATTTCTTTGCCGGTCTTATTTTAACGTTTGAAACAGTCTGTGATGATCCCGGCACGGCTCTAAAAAATTTAAATGATGTGTTAGTGCAAATCATTGTTAACTGTCCAGATTTCATCAGTAACAATTATAAACTGTCTTTTTCGTTTATATAAGTAAGGTAGGTATAGTGGCATGCTTCAATCATACTACGAGTAATTCATATTACACCACACGCAGTATGAAAACAGCATAGATTTTAAAGAGAAATAGTTCAATAAAAGAAAGGATCATTATGAGTAAAGAGAAGAAAAACAACCCGGAAAAGCAGAAAGAATCAAAGAGAGAAAAAGAGGAAAAGGAGCTCGACAGAGAGCTCGATCAATCCTTTCCTGCCAGTGACCCGCCATCTCACACCCGGCCAGGCGATGATCGAGATAAAAAAGATAAGTCGTGATAGGATTGCAGACCGTTTAAAAAAAGTCAGACCCATTTAAAGGGTAGTTTCTGTGACCCATCGGATTTCTTGACAGAGAGAAGTGTGAGCTTTAAAAACTGACTACTGCGATCAAGTTATAAGTGCAATAGCAGGTGTTTCATATTGGTGTCATCACCCCAACGTGATTGAACAAGATTTTTTCCCATCATCACATCCGATGACGTGAAGTCAGCGAATGAGAAAATATCTATAATCCAATAAACCAGAATTGAGGTGACACCGGCATAGATTTTATACAAGCGTTGTTACTCATATGCCACTCTAAAAAACTGATAAAAAGGATTTATAAAATCAAGATCTGATTGTAATCCAAACTCCGGCATTGAAGTACGCTCATTAGTGTTTTCCAAAAGAGATCGCTGGGCGGGAATCGCGAAGCATACCTCAGAAAATCGGACACTCGATTCATTTGATAACATCCAAACTTAAAAAAAGCCCCGGTTCATGATTAGAACTCGGAGCTTTTTTAGTACACCCGACAGGATTTCCCCAAAGGGATCGCTACGCGGGAACTTGTAACCGCCTGATTCGTAGTCAGATAATATAGCCTTAATGATGTCAAAAATGGCGTTTTTCGGATTTTCATGTACCACCATATGTACCACCGGGCTTGAAAACTGTGAATTTATTTCATTAAAATATTTTTGGTCAAGGTGATTTTTGA
>CAZXYQ010000170.1:0-5362 GCA_964644975.1 uncultured Rhodohalobacter sp. | reverse complement strand
AAAGGCGTTGATGATTCGTCGGGCGAAAAAGAGAATCGTCCGACGATGGATTCCGCTCTCGACTGTCGATTGCTTTTTTCGACTGTCGAGTCCATGCTGGGGAAGGGCTTTACACTTACGGTTTAAAGTTTGAAAACAGAGTGCAAAGGCGTTGATGATTCGTCGGGCGAAAAAGAGAATCGTCCGACGATGGATTCCGTTCTCGACTGTCGATTGCTTTTTTCGACTGTCGAGTCCATGCTGGGGAAGGGCTTTACACTTACGGTTTAAAGTTTGAAAACAGAGTGCAAAGGCGTTGATGATTCGTCGGGCGAAAAAGAGAATCGTCCGACGATGGATTCCGTTCTCGACTGTCGATTGCTTTTTTCGACTGTCGAGTCCGTGCTGGGAAAAGGCTGTTTCTGAAGTTAAGATTCGAAGAGTTTATATAAGTATTTGACCGTTGAGTAGATAGCAGAATAAAAGTCCCCGCATAAAAAAACCCGAAAAAAACGAAATTTTTCGGGTTTAAGTAATTATTACTGGGCTCTAAAATTTAGTACTGACCGTCCTGAGGCTGTTGCTGCATTCCTTCTTGTTGCTGCTGCATGAACTGCTGGACGCGCTGCTGCATCTCGGGATCTTGCTGCATCGCGATATTTATTTCACGAAATCGATCCATAGACATACCGTTTTCCTTAATCTTTTCTTCCATCTCAGCCTCAACTTCGATCTCTACTTGCGCAATTCCTTCAGAGGCACGCTCATATTTTTCCAGGTCTTCAGCGCTTACGTCAAGATTTTCATCGGACTGTTCCATGTGGCGGCTCTCAGCGATCTGATTGTAAATATCGAGTGATAGTTCTTCGTTTTCAACAATGGCTACCATATCTTGTTGTGACTCCATTTGTATGCCCTGAAGTTCAGTTGATATCTCAACAAATTGTTCGAGTTCATCATTGGATACCTCAATTTGAGCAGCTGGTTGCTGCTGCATTTGATCATGCTGCATTGACTGATCAGGTGTGGTTTGTTCGGACGGAGAATCACTTTGGCAGGCCATAAAGGTTAGTGACAAAATGAGCAATGAAAAATACTTCATTATTTTATGTTGGTTGAGTTAAGTAATTATAGTTTGATACTTTAACAACCAAGTTGATGGCGTAGTGTTTCATATTTAATCAAATTTAAAGGGATTTTACTTTATTCCGGCTCAATAAAGGTAAAACACCGGTATGGGTGAGTACTGGTTATTGTGCATTAAAAAAGGTTAAGTGCTGAAAACACCATCATACAACAGACTCAACATGTGTGGATTGGTGATGAATCCGGGTTAGCGGTCAGCGCGATTTTTATTTACTCAACTAAATATTTTTCTTAGCCAATAAGCAGTAAGGGCTCTTCACTTGGGTATGTCGTCACACATTACGTGCATCTGATTCAAATACCAAAATGGAAGGTTCGTTTTCTGCCCGAATTCTCAATCGATCAAAATTATACCTGTTATTATGAAGTTAAACCACTGTTTGAGGTTCCGCTTTTAGAAGATCTAATCATACTGTTCAGTTTCTCTCCGCCGCGAATCCCAAAATCGAGTGTTCGAATTGGGAATGGTATCATGATATCGTTTTGGTCGAATGCTTTGGTGATAGCGATGATCGCATCGCTCCGTGCCTGCCAAAAATCGGGATTTGTGACAAAACTTACCCAAAACCGAATTTTAAAGTTTATGGAGCTGTCGCCAAATTCATCGTAATAAAACTCAATTCCTTTGTTAGAAAGCACATTTTCAACTTGATCAACAGCTTTTAAAGCAATATCACGCGCTTTTTCAAGATCATCGCCATAGGATATTCCGCAGGAAAGGTCTACTCTTCTGATTCCGGTCGAGGTGAAGTTCTCGAGGGGATTTTCGAATACTTTTTTATTCGGTATGTATACAATTTGTCCTGTGACGGTCTTCATTATTGTATTTCTCAGGTTCAGCTTTTCAACCGTTCCGTAAAAATCATTGGTCTGTATAATATCGCCTATGCCAAACGGATGCCGAATGGAGAGAATAACGCCTGAGATAAAATTAGATGCAATATCCTGGAATGCAAAACCGAGAGCTAAACCTAATATACCGGCACCGGCAAGAAGTGCGGTAACTGTGTCGTCGAGGTTCAGAACGCTTAGCGCAATGAATACACCTATACCGATGATCGCTATGCTGACGATTGTCTCGAGAAGGTTCGTAATGGTTTTGTTGTTGGTAACTCTTGAGAGAAGATTGTTGACTGCTTTACGGGCCAGTTTTCCTGCAACGAAAAAAATAATTAAAACAAAAATTGCCACAACTAAGTTGGGAAGCATTGCAATGAAGCCTGTAATCCAGTCTTCAATTTTGCCCATTACAATACCATAGGCGTCATTCAATTCATTTGTATCCATATTTCCTTATACATTGGTTTTATAAATAGGAGCAAAAGTAACAGATCTCAAATACAATCTCAGGTTAAATTCCACATATTGCCTGCAATGATCTCAAGGCTATTGTAAGCAGGGTCACGAAAGTAGAATGAACGAACATCATCAGACCATTCAATTTCTGATTCAATTTTTATCCCGTTACTGGTGAGCTTTTCTTTCCACTCATCATACTTATCGGCTTCAACAGAAAACGCAACATGACCCGAGCCATCTGAACCATGAAGCGGGACAGCACTGCCATTCACGTCTGTTTTTACGTTTTTAGTGTGATGAGGATTAAAAATTAAGAGCATGCCGTTTTCGCATTCATAAAACAGATGTCTTCCCTCATCTTTTTTGAGAAGTTTGAGGGCCATTAAGTCAGAATAAAATTTTTCAGCTTTAATAAGATCCACTGCGTAGATGCATGTCTCCACTATTTTCAAACTCATTACGCCTCAATTATTTTATGGTTAAACTTCACACTTGTCCAAAATTTTGTAGTCAAATCCGGCAGAACTATCACATAAAGGGTACTGATTTCATGTTCTGGCCCCAACGGGATTCCTTACGGAGCAGAGTTGCGCTGAAGTGCGGCTTATGGACTTGAAAACATCATCGGGACTCAGCGATTAAAGCAGCGCGCCTCTGCGAAAGAACGTCGGGGATTGGTTTTGAATATGATTAAAATCGGTCATTGTCCACTTAAAACAGATGATTTACCAACTTCAAAAAATATATTGTACAGTTATGGTCAAAATATAGATTTGATTCTACAGACTCACTGAATAAACTTGTGAGAATCCATTATTATTATAAAATGGATTTTTCGTGTTCCCTATACTAAACGAAATAGAGCCAATAATTTACTCAGAACACAGCTTTTCAATCGCATATACGAGCACAGTTGTGAGCCGGGTCATGTTATCGTAATCAAGTCTATCCGGTGTGTCGTCTGATGAGTGGTAGGCGGGATCCCGGAAGGGGAGCGTATCCGTAATGAGCATAGCATTATAGTCATACTGCCAAAAAGACCAGTGATCAGACCAGTTGACGCCAGGCAAAAAACCGGGAAGGGCAGCCGACTCCGAAGGAATTAATTTTTCATCCTTGAATACTCCAGACATCTTTCTTAAAAGGCCAAGGTCACTTAGTCGGGTTACAAGCCCGATGAAATCTGCACGGTCTGAATATGCAAATCCCAGTCCCGGCAGCGGGTAGCTCTGAGAACCATCAGAATCATCATAGTAGCCAAGCCCGTCCAGAGCTATCATTGCCACAATGTTCTCTTCGAGTTCACTGCTTCGCCTTGCGTAAGCATAGCTGCCCATATCGGATGTTTGAAAAAAAGGGGGCTCTTCGTTGGCGAAAGCGATAAACCGTATTGTTCGCTCCGGTTCTGAATTCGCCATTTGATTGGCTGCAGCAAGTAAAACCGCCACACCGCTTGCGTTGTCGTTAGCCCCGGGCGAGCCGGGCATTGTGTCGTAGTGCGCACCTATAACAATAATTTCACCTTTTAATTCAGAGCCCGGAATTTCAGCGACGATATTCACTGCAGTTCTGCCCGAATAAATTCCACGCCGAAGAGTATATTGATGTTTTTTAATCCTGTATCCCATAGATGAGAATCTTTCTTCCAAAAAAGCTGCGGCTGAGTTCATAGAGCCGGGTGTGTGCATATTTCGCTCGCCAATTGTAACTGCCAGTTGTTCCACATCACGTTTAATCTCTTCTGCAATCAATTGTTGAGTCTCCGTTAACGGTTCATCTAAGTCTGCGGATACAGTTTTTGGCATAAGCGACAACCAGAATACAAAAATTATCGAAATCAAAAGGAAAAGTGCTGCAAGGGATGAAATAAAAACAGCAATTTTCAGCCACTTTTCCTTCTTTCTTCTTTCATCAAAATATGAAGGTTGAATTGCCATGTTTAAGTTAGTGTATAGCAGAAAACGTTTGTAAAACCGGGCTGTTGCTTAACTCCTACAGGACGACATTCCCCGCCGTTTAAGGTTTTGAAGATGCCATGTTTAAGCAATGGAAAAACAGTAGTAGGTATGATCTTTCTATACAATAGTAAGATTAAGGCTAATAAGATAATAAATTCACTGTTTTACCAACCTCCGGTACCCGGTTCTCCTTTTACCGGTCCAACAATTTCGCTGGTCATCCATCCGCCGTAAAATCCACCGGGCTGTGGTTCTACAAGTTCTTCGTTAACATAGCACTTCAGTTCTGAGGGATAAAAGGAAAAAAAGCCCTGAATGGAACTGAACGCCGGCGATGTATTTTCATAGCTCCAGGCTCCGTTCTTCACAATCTGCTCACCTGTAGTTATTGTCCAGTAGGAGGCTTTTCCTTTCCATTCGCAAAAACTTCCACCACCGGCAGCTATAAGCAGATCGGTATTTACACTTTTGGGAGGCAGATAAAATGTCGGTGGACTTGCCGTCTCTAATACTCTTACAGCCTTATCGGTGGATGCAATCAGTGTGTTACCCAGCTTAACGTCTACCCGGCGGGAATCGGGTTTAATTTCGGGCGGACGGGGATAGTCCCAGACTGATTCCTGGCTGGGTTCGGGTTTCTGAGCAAAGGGTGGTCGTTCGTCTCCATTATATTTCCACATAGAAGTAAAATTTTGTTGATAATATGAGTTCGATTGTTAAATCATAATTGTAAAAGTCCCCTTAGAAAAGGGGGAGAGAGGGGGATGTTCATCAAATTGTGGTAAAACCAATGAAAACCCCTCTAAATTTCACTACGCTTGCACAGCGTGTTCAAAAGATGAGCCCGTTGCTAGGGGAGACTTCTTCTTTATCATTTAATAAGGATTTAGAATCAAACTCAGGTTGATATGTTTATTCTATCAATCTGAGTTACTCTCTTAACGTTTTATCAGTATCCATTTAGATGCACTTTAAGTAGA
>CAZXYQ010000169.1:0-5391 GCA_964644975.1 uncultured Rhodohalobacter sp. | reverse complement strand
TAATTCAATCAAGCAGGCATTATCAACTAACCCAATTATACAAGGATGAGTATGCTTCGTAAAAGCGTAACAGTTGCATTCAATTTCAAAAATGCACATTGATCCGTACAGAGAAAACGATTATTCCTGAAAATTTAACTCTGTTGACTCATCTCTCTTCGGGCATCTTCAATGGCATTTTGAAGACTTCGTAATTCATTTTTCAGATGAGTTCCATTATTGACGACTTTATCAGATATTGTTGAAATGGATTCTATTCCATCTCTTGTCAGGTCATTCGATAAAAATCGTTCGATTTCATTTATATCTGACACATAAATTTGAAATGCTTCTTTTACCCCGACATTATTTTCAGCTATCTTGTCGTAGGTCTGGCCAAGCGCTTCACGCCGCTCATTACTTCGTTGCTGGATCTCAGGATTATCATACTGTTGACTATCCTTATCCCATTCTGCAAAATAAACTTTTCCAGCGTCTTCCATTTGGCTGGCATGTTTAGCAAAATCCTGTTCCATTTTTTCTATTTTGGATGCATTATCGGAAAAAAGGTCAAATGCTTTCTTCAGATCTGCCTGGCCCGATTTGGTAAGTTCATCAAGGGATGCTCCTATGGCATCGAGTTGCACAACAATTTCCTTGATATCATTGTCTACAGATTGCATTGAGGATTGAACGTCTTCAGACCGCTGCATGCCTGTAGTTGAGCAAGCTGATACAGCAAAGACTATTGCCAGGCATAACAGCAAGATGGTATTACCAGGCTTTATTAAATTTTTCATGATCGTATACATTGGTTCCCGCAACTTGCAGGACAGTCGTGAAATGATTTTCACAATGAAATATGACAATACTACAGGTAATATTCCTTACATATAACCGTCTGAAAGTTATATAGATCACTGCAGTTTAAATCAGTGAATTATGTAAACATTATTTACTTAGTTATAATAAATATCAATAAATTTTACAACATATTGTTATTAGATTCTTAAGAAAATAAGGATACCTTTTCAAGGTAAAGACCATAGGTATTTTCATGAAGGAGAATATAAAAAATTGATTTAAAAAACGATTAAGCAATGTCTTCCTATTCTGATATACGGCAAAAAAAAACGACTTATACAGCTTTCTTTACAATTGTCTTTTTACTGACAATAAGAATAACCAGGATAGAAAAGAATAACCAAGATAGAGGGAAAAATGTTTTACAAAAAATCGGACTTTTTCTGGAACGTTAATAATACGGTGATCGGTGATGGCAAAATCACTATCCCAACCAATACGAGCATTGCCGGATTATTGAAGATTGATATCGAATGTGCAGGTAAGGTAATTGTTGCAGAAACCGGAGCATTGCATGGTTCCATAAATGCATCCGAAGTACATGTTTTTGGAGAAGTAACCGGTGATATCACTGCCAGTGAAGGGCTTAGCATTTACAAGAGTGGGGTTGTAAAGGGCAGTATTTTTTCAAAAAAACTTGTCATTGAAGAAGGTGCGAAATGCAATTTTCAGATGACTGTAGGAGAGCATAAAAATTCCTTACTGTTTAAGGAAGGTTCTTCCAATATATCTGATGCTGCAGGGATGAATATGTAAATCTCCATGCCAAAAATGTACAGCACTGGTATGGGTAAAACAGAGTAGTCTGCCTTGTTGATCGCTTCCGGGAATTCGATGATGTCACTAAAGATCTGGTGGATCCGGTCCCCGACGCCCCTTCACTTCTGGCGGACACCCCCAACCAGAATGTGTAAGCTGGCCCGATTGCCTGCCAAACCGCGACGGTTTGTACCATGCTTCCACACCTTTACGATATCTTTCAGGATCCCAAATTGATAGCTCCGCACAATCCACATTATCCTGAAACTGCAAGGATTGATCTGAGACTTTATTTGTTGCAATGAGTGAGGTAAGAGTGTGGATATAGGTCCGTACATCTTTTAGATCATAGAGGGCAAGTGTAATGGTGGTCTGAACCGTTGTTTCCAATCGATGATACGTTTGCTCCGCCATTGAATGCCCCAATTCCAGTGATGAAATCTCCGGTTCGTCCTCCAGGAGGGATATTCTGCCTGAATCGAAGTGGGATAAGTGCAGGTTTTGCGGAGAGGCAAGCATTACGATAGTAAACGGAACCAGAAGTTCTGCCATTGCAGGTGTCCCATTATTACATGTAGAGAGGACTACCAGATCAAACCGATCCTCATCTGTTTTCAAAAAGTTCTGAAGACCTTTGGCAAATGCAACCGTATTCACATCTATACCAGGCAAGGACAGGTGGTAGCCTGTACCGTTTTCCGATGGGATTTCGTGGCCAAAGTAGAGAAAATAATTCTGATGATTATCAGTCCTGTCAAGAGTCCGGTACTCATTCATTAATTGAGCTTCGGTGGCAAGAAATTCTTCCTTCTTATCCGGATGGCGATATTTAACCCGTGTTTGTAATTGTCCATTTCTGTAGTGAAAGAGGCGGCTGTTTCTTCTCGGAAACAGGCCTAACAGTTTTCTTTCCGGCCGCTGATGATAAATAAAAACTTCACCGGAAAGGGCTTGCTCGGCAACTTCAAATGCGGTTGCAAGGACCTTGGAATTTTCCCGTATCGGCTGACCATCAGGGCCATGATATAGATAATCAGAATCAGCATGGATGTAATAGATCACCGAATAGTCCACGTCCGTTCCATTTTCTGGCAGGTATTCTCTGGTTAATTCAGTTGAGTGGCTGCATGCCGACAAAATCAGGCCGATTATACAGGTCAGATATGGAATCAGGTGTTTCATGAAGATTATCAATAGCGAAGAATTGGTTTAGCGGTTGCTGAATAAAAAAATAAAGAAAGTCCCCTCCGCCATCTATCGGAATCAATCCGGCAGATGGCAGAAAGGGACTCATCCCTCTTGTAGATTCAACTCATAGAGTGCGTATGTATTATGCTACTAGCAGCAATATGATAAGGATCAGAAGAGCCGTAGTAACACCAATGGTTATGGTGCGATTGGCCTGTTCCATCATATCCTGTGAGAAATTGGAGAAGTCGTTCAGATCTTTATCCACGACTTGGTCATACCCATCCAAACCGTTTAGCTCATTCAGTTTTTCTGTCAAATCAAATCTTAAGGATGCGAGTCCAGCGCTTTCTTCCTCGGTAAGAGATTCCAGCGAATCAATTCGATCTATTGTGGTAATCATCTTATTGAATGATTCATTTAAAAGAGCTCTTTTTTCGTCCGCATTTTCTGTTTCATGGACAGCCTTAACGGTTTCATTAAAATGCATTTTAAATGTTTCCGTAATGTTCACTGATTGAGAAAAAGATTCAGTTTGTATTGCACCTACCAATAGAACAGAAGCAAGAATGGCGTATAGTGTTTTCATGGTGTTTATGATTAAGGTGTATGATTATTTATCGCTTTAGGTAATGATTTATTTTTGATTTAAATCTGCCTTTATCTCATTCGCTTTGGCATTTACTATTGTACTCAAGCGCATTGTTTTGTCTTCCAGATTTTCAAATGGATGGGAAACGGAATTGGCAAAATCGTAAAGATTATCCATCAGATAATCTCTGTAAAGCTTCCCTTTCCTTGTGATTTTATTGCTTGCTTTAGAACCTTTATCGAGAGCAAATAATGCTGCTAAGATGACACA
Organism: uncultured Rhodohalobacter sp.; assembly: GCA_964644975.1. Classification (GTDB taxonomy): domain Bacteria; phylum Bacteroidota; class Rhodothermia; order Balneolales; family Balneolaceae; genus SW132. The sequence goes on along the minus strand of CAZXYQ010000169.1, from coordinate 1,739 downwards.
TGTGGCACTCACAATTAAAGTGGTTACAATAATCGATGAAGTTTTCATACTATTTTATACTTTTAATTTTACTGGTGAGTGAATGATCTTGTTTTACTTTAGCAATATGAGTGAAATAAAGCTGATGAACGTTATATGGAGGTGAAATAAAGTTATATATTTTACGGGTCTTAAGTATTTTTATCCCTTTCTACGTCAAATTCATGAAACGGGAAACTGCATGGCTGTAATTTTATTTATGATTTGGTTACAGCCCTGAAATATGCCTCGGTTATTATTTCATCAAGCACCCGGAGAGCTTGTCAATACAGCGGCTTCACACGATTTTACTCTTGAAAAGTTCTGTTTCCGGGCTTGATATATCCCGTAAACATGTGAAATATGTAATAGTACCAGTGGAGAATATAATAGTTAACTGGTTTATATCTCGTATTTATATGGAACACGGAAAACAATAAGCAAATTGAGAACTAATGGATATTCTTATAAAAGAACAGCCAAAAAAACATGACCAAGTAAAACGGTTGCAGAATAATGACCGGTTGGTTGAAGAGCTCCGGGTGCTTCAAAATAAACACATACAGGTTTCTTCAAAATTAGATCATTTGAAAAACCGCTTAAAAAATCTAAATCATGATCTCCGGAGCCCGCTTGGTGGTATTACCGGGATGCTCGACCTGCTGATCATTGAAGATAAAGATCTGATTGAAGTGCAAACCCGTGATCTTATTATGATCAGGGAATCTGCGCAATCCCTGTTAAATCTTATAAATGGTACATTGATTGGCTGGGAAACTCAAAATAGTGTGAAAGAAAGCATGAATATCGATAGAAAACTTTCTTCCGTTATTATAGAGATTAACCGTTTATATCTTCCAATGGCACAAAACAAAGGTATTTCACTGTCGCTGAAAAGTCAAATTAATACAGATATAGCGCTCCCATCCATTTTTTTTATTAATCTGATACAAATCACAGGAAATTTGATTACGAATGCTGTCAAATTTACTCCGCCCAACGGTTCAGTGGATGTGGTTTTTACACTGGATACTAATGAAAATTATAGCATACTTAATATGACTGTCACTGATACCGGGAAAAGTATGTCTCCCGATCAGATATCAGCATTTAATCAGGGTAAACCAATAGCTAGATCGATGGGGACCAATGGCGAACAAGGTTTTGGTATTGGCCTTCAGCACGTCAAACAAATGGTTTCCGAAGAAAACGGTCGTATTTTTATAGAGAGTGGAAATGACTCCAGGACAGTATTTTCATTATCGTTTCCTCTTCCTGATAAAAATTTGACCCGCTATAGAGGTTCTTATTCTATCGTTAAAAACGGCGCAGTGTTGCTTAATGGCTCCAAAGGTTAAAGTTGCTATACATTCTCTATGTTTTCTTTTCATTGATTATACAGATTTACTCAATTATTGAGAATTCGAACCCAAAGTTTCCTCAAGGATCTGTGATCTAAGTAACACTTAAAACATAACGCATAATGAATATCAGCATCAATGTTCTCAAATTAATATTCGAAGTGTATTTAATATTGTTCCGTTAATTGTGGCAATGCATAAATAAAAAGAGAAATTATGAAACAAACATTAGGCAGTATACTTAGTATAGCCGGATTGATCGGTGTTGTATTTTTCGGTTATAAATACCTGGACGATTCTGAATCTTTTAGTTTATTTGGAGCGGATATCGCTGTGAGTACCGGAGATTATATCCCGATT
>CAZXYQ010000168.1:2143-5489 GCA_964644975.1 uncultured Rhodohalobacter sp. | reverse complement strand
TGATTGCCGAGGATTTCTCGCGGGTGATTTTGAATCTGGTTAATAACTCGTTTGACGCGATGAGGGATAAGCAAGGTGCAGGGCACAAGGTTCAGGGTGCAAGTGGACCAGGGACCGAAGAAAAGTCCCTCCGCCAACCGGCGGAGGGTGCCGGAGCGCAAGCGAAGGTGGGGGATGTTACTGCGTCTAGCTACCACTCAAAACTAATTGTCCGTACCCATCAAACCGAAAAAGCCGTAACCATCGAAATCGAGGACAACGGCCCCGGCATCCCCGATGAGATCAAAGACAAAATTCTGCAGCCGTTTTTTACGACGAAAAAGGGGACGCAGGGTACAGGGCTGGGGTTAAGCATTACGAATGATATTGTAAAGGCGCACGGGGGTAGTATGGATATTGATTCACAGCCGGGGCAAACGGTTTTTATCATTAAACTTATCGGTTAATTCTATGCTAAAATTCTTCCGATAAATTCAATCTGAGTCATTGATTAAACTGATTATTGGATGAGTTCAGGCGATCGTTGACTGCAGACAATTTGCTCTCATCGGCTGCAAGGAACTACCGAAGCTCCTCCAGAATCAGCCGCTCATCTGTGCGATCGCGCCGAACGTCGTTCCAGTTCGACACCTGAATGCTGATAAAAACGCCGACGATAATGACGAAGTCGAGCGTTTATGCTGTTCAGTTGTGGGATTTGACATGTTCGATAATGCGGCGCAGGATCATCATTGATCTTCTCCGTGATCAATCTGCAGGAGTGCGTCAAGTTTCGCGTGGATAGCTTTCACGCTGTCAATCTCCCTACGCAACACTAAATTGTAGTAGCTGTTGAACCGACTGACGGCCTCAGTCAGGCTATTCATGAAGCGCTGGTCCTCATGCATCAGCTCCGGATAGCACCGGACACCAAATCCTTCAACCCTGAATGTTCCGCCGTAAGCAAGGCGAGTCTGAAAATAGTCAGGGAATTCAAGGGCCATATTTAAATTGCCGGCGGTATAGAAATCGACCAGGTTTCGACTGTTCTTTTGCATCAGCACATAGCCAGTTAATTTTTCTCGCAAGTCTGCATCCTGAATGATGCCGAAACGTCCGCTTGATATCAGCTCCTCAAGGCTGGGAAACTGATGAGGATAGGCGATGATGGAGTGCGTGTTCGCAAGCGCACTGCATTGGTCGGGATCCAAAGACGGCGTGCCTTCATCGTTGTCAAAAATGACGTCGTATGCCGCATGCATTGCATTGCGCCGCATCGTCCAGATGATGTCAGTGGACTCCAAAAAGCCATTCACGCCGGCAAAGGCCTCATCGTGAAGCCGTTCCAGATAAACGCGTTCCAGCGCCCGCTCTCCTCGCGCAGCATTCCAGTTCGACACCTGAATGCCGATAAAGACGCCGACGACCACAATCATGAAGTCGAGAGCAACCGCCGTCCAGTTCTGATCCTTAACATGCTTCATGACGCTGCGTAAAAGCATTATTCTTTCCTCCAGCTTGGTGAGCCTATTTCTTCCGCGTAGGCCGCGGCGACGCAGAAAACGTTTCTCCACTTGAGTTCGCTAAAGAAGCTCATGATTCGCTCCCCTTGATTTGCCGCACAGCAGTCAGCGTATTTCGAGTGGCGGTTAGAGCATTCTCGATCGCCTGGATCCTTGAACGCAGGTTGGATGCCTGGTATCTGAGGTGCTGCTCGACGATGGTGTTGGCATGCAGCTGCTCCACTTCGGCGCTGACCAGAGCCGCAGGCAGCACAATGTCACAGTCGTCCGGAAGCTGAACTGTGAAATATGCAAATGGATGGATAACGTAGATATCTCCGCACGCATCCACGATCGCTTCCTGGACACGATAATCCATATGCCTGCGGATCACCGGACGATAATCGGTAATGTCTCCGGCCACGGCCAGCCAGCGTTCAGACAAGTCGTAATGAACGCCCAAAGCCTCGCGCGACAATGCTGGAGGCAGATATTCGATACCCCCGGTCGCGACCAGTTCGTCATACGTCGACCGCCGCACCGACAGGTTGCGCGCCTGGCTGGCCTGGTAAAGATCAATCAGAAACTGCTCGCCGAGATCTTCCACCGGAGACTGGAAGTTTTCCAGTGCCGACAACGTGTGCTGTCGCGTTTGCCTAAAATATTGCAGCGCATCTTCCCAGGTGGCGATTTGCGATTCCAGGTCCGCGGTCAGCCGGACCAGATAGGATTCGGCCAGCGCGCGATTCTGCCGATCCTGGTTCCAGTTCGAAACCTCGATTCCGATGAACACGCCAACCACGACGATCATGATCTCCATAAAGACCGTGAACCAATCTCGGCGGCGCAGGCTTTCTGTCAGTCTTTTAAGAATCATCGGTCCACCCGCATTGGTTTTTTTGCTCATCAGTCTACCCGCTCTAACCAGCTGCTGTTTCGATTGAAGCGTCGGGTTATGCCTTCGTCGCCCAGTTCGAATTGAACCGTTTCACCCGGCATCACGCCTATCTTTGTCCCGGGCCCGAGCCGGAATTCGGTGAATGAGCTTATGTGTTCGGGCTGATAACTCATCAGGGGCTATCCGGTACTTGGCGGCCTTGTGGGAGACTCGAGTTCGCCATTTCGGCAACGTAGAGCCATCGACCATCCGGCTGCCGCACGCGAACATCGAGATATTTGCCCTCATCCGAGGGCGCGCCCGGCAGATCGAACACCAGCCAGTAGCGTCCGTACACATAGACAAAATCGCCCTCGCCGATGATACCGTCATCAGCAAAGCGAAGTTCCTTGATCGGGGGCATAGCCGCCCAGAAGTCATGAATGGCCGCGCGGCCAACGAGCGCCGGCTGATTGGGCTGCATCACCACGGCGTCTTCGGTGTACATCCGGCTCAGCCCAACCCAATCCCCCTCGTGGACACGATCCAGAAACTCCTGCGATATGGCGTGGTGCGTAGCCATGTCCTCCTCAGATAATGGCACCGGCGATGACTGGCAACCGATGATGCTTATGCAGAGGATCGCTGCAAGCGTCAGATAAAGACATGATTTCATAATCTGATTGATATTCATTTTGAATGTACTCCTTTCGGTTTGCCTCATTTGTGGCCCTCAAACTCGTTGGCCAAATCACTCTTTCTCAAGCCGCGCCTGCCGGTTCAGAATCAGCGGGATTGGCACTTGGTAATTCTGGACACCCCCCCCCTCTGGGTTTGGATACGGTGATTCGTTGATTGTCAACATTACTGATTTTTTCTCATACTTTCACCACAAAATTCAGCCAGATGTGCGGTGTGAATCAATCTGTCTAAAATGGCATCGGCCACCGTGTTGTCTCCAATCAAATCGAACCGGTTGGCTACCGGC
>CAZXYQ010000168.1:0-2043 GCA_964644975.1 uncultured Rhodohalobacter sp. | reverse complement strand
CGGCCATTATCTGATGACGATCCTCCTCAATATCGAGCCGATCGAGCCGATGCTGATTGTCCAGGGTCTTGAACCCAAAATTATCAAGGATGACCAGCTGACTCTTTGCTATTTTGGATAACAGCTTCAGGATACTGCCATCAGCGCGTCTAAAACCATCTGCTGGATCAGCTTTTGCATATTAAAGCAGCTGACCCTATATCTGAGTTTGCACGCCTGATCACCAAAAGCCGATGCCAGAAAACTTTTGGGACGTCGCCTTGACATTTTCGCCGCAGGTATCCATTTGTGAGGTTCGTGCCGCCTGTGACGGCTGCTTTTGAATCGGGGATTCAAGACAAAATGAACAAGAATAATTTCTATGGCAAGTACGATGGCTTCATTCAGGAATCCGCAAAGTATCCGGCAGAACCATAATTCTTAAGTGTAAACTGATGTTCATACTTTGAAATTAATTCTGATTTCTTCACTTTACCTTCATTTTATAAGAAAGACACGAATAAAACTTACGTGCGAAGCAAGGATAACCTAAACAGTGTTGGTGTTATACAATGATTAAATTTTTCAGACAGATACGCTACAATCTTATGGAAACAGGAAAGACTTCCAAGTACTTAAAATATGCTATAGGAGAAATCATTCTTGTCGTTATTGGAATTCTCATTGCACTACAAATAAACACCTGGAATACTAACCAAATTCAGAAGTCTGACGAAAGAAAAATACTGATTGAACTAAAAAAAGGGTTGGAAATTGACAGAGATCTAATAGAGGTTGAACTTGCTTCATGTAAGGTCGCTGTTGAAAAAATGAAACAATTGCAAATCCTGTTAAAGGATAAAGATTACAGATATAATGAAAACCTGGATTCTCTATTTGGGCAAGTTTATGGCATTAGAAAATTATTCTTAAATAATGCGTTTTATGAAGATTTAAAATCATCTAGCTTAAGAATTATAAATAATGATGACATTCGTTTACAAATTGTACAGCTTTTTGAACTTGATTATAAAAAGCTAAATGATATTTTTCATTTTGCGGAACCTTCGGCAAATGAGGTCATAAGACCCTATTACCTCTCTAATTTTCACGCTATAGGTTTCAGAGAAAAAGCCACCCCTAACAACTTCAATAAGATTTGGAACGATACATTCTATCACAATATAGTGGAATACAGAATCATCACTGTTTCATTTAACCAAATTCATGCATACGAAGAAGCATTGCCAAAAATAAATAAAATTATAAATAGTATAGATTTTTATTTAAATCATTAATTATATGATTATATTTTATTGTAAAATATAGAAGGTCTTCTATAAACTTACATCTCCAGAAGAATAGAGGGTTTCTGTAGATTCCTTAAGTATAATTGGGCGGTCGTTTTTTCTCGGAGTACCATTCGAAACTATTTTATCCTCCTATCATGAACCTCAATTAAGCGGCAGACGTCACTTAATTAATGAGAAAAGTTTTTTTTAAAGTCACTTCTTTTAACAACAATTATAAAATCTACAGCCAGTTGAATTCACTGTCTTTTGATAACTTCTTTAAAGGTGCAATGTGGGATTTCAAAAACATTTGGATATACCTCCAGGTTAATGCAAACTCCTGTTAACCCATCTACAAGTAATAAAAGATTACTCTCTTATGATGAATATTATGAGCTGATTACCAGCCCTACGGGCGAAGCAGCTCTGGAAAATCGGTTTATTTTATTTCAAAATATCGAAAATCGGTTTTCAGGCATGGATAATTCGACTGAACAAATCATTACTATCCCTAAAGCAATCCATGAAGAAGCTAAATAGCCATGCTAAAATTCTTTCGTACCAAACGCAAAAAAGCTGATCCTATACTATAATGTTCGCAAATAACGACTCTGTGGCATCGGTGAAATTCTGCTGATGAGGGTTACCAACGCTTCCATGGATTTAAATAAATCAAGCATGGAGCACCCTGAAGCCGGTATTAAAGACATTTTTAAAAGAATTGAAATAGAAATTGCCAGATTAGGATAATAAGGGCTATATATATGTGACT
>CAZXYQ010000167.1:0-5529 GCA_964644975.1 uncultured Rhodohalobacter sp. | reverse complement strand
TATCCTGATTAAATGAAGAGGTATTGGAAAACATCGCATACATACTGGTTACATTACTCACATCCCAGTTACCAATTGGTTGATTAAATATTGAACCCATGAACATAAAGCTCATATCCGTTACATTTCCTACATCCCAATTGCTAATGTCTTGATCAAAAAAACTATTATTAAGAAACAGTTGCCTCATTGTTGTTACATTGCTCACGTCCCAATTTTCAAGTGATAGATTAAAAACAGAATAGGAAAACGTACCCCACATATCCGTGACACTACTTACATCCCAGTTGCCAATATTCTGATTGAAAGAGCTATTATTGTAAAACATAGATCTAATGCTTTCTACACTGCTTACTTCCCAATTGCCAATCGGCTGATTGAATTCGGTTTCAGCGAACATTCCCCACATGCTTGTCACGTTACTCACATCCCAATTATCAAGCGGCTGATTAAACTCGCTACCCCAAAACATTGATCTCATAGTTGTAACATTACTTACGTCCCAATCGCCAATCGGCTGATTAAATCCGGACTCCGTAAACATTATCCTCATATTCGCAACGTTACTGACATCCCAGTGGCCAATGGGCTGATTAAATGCTGTGGCATTATAAAACATTTCAAACATTGTGGTCACTTCGCTCACATCCCAGTGGCTTATATCCGAATTAAATGAAGTTTGGTTAGCGAACAATGATGACATATCTGTGATACCACTTGTACATGTGGTTGATGCATTATCCGCTGTTATTTGATCGCGGCTTCTTTTGGTGTAAGTCACACCGTTTACTTCTCCGGATTCACCCACTTCAGCATCCGGGCATATAATAGTTACACCATTATCGTGGAGGAAGAAATTATTCTCTTGTCCAAACAAACTCGTAGTTCCGGTCCATACGAAAAGCAGGGCTAATATCAGTAGTCTCTCCATAATACTCTCCTTTAGGTTGTAAGGCTCTGAAAAGAGAAGTTCTTAGCCAAGCCAAGGAATGTGAAACGATCTCCCTTTTTACCGCAGCCGGGCAAAAAAATCAGATTTCTTTGCCTTAATATTATAGTTCGGCAGAAGGCTTTGCAAAACTCAATTTTGATGATAGCTGAAGCTAAATCGACTCTTGAATGACTCCCGCTTACATGTAAAATAATGTAAATCAAAAGGACTGGCAATTATTTCTCTCTGATTTAAGTGCCCAGTTTATCAGATAATATCCCATGTTGTTGCGGGACATGCCCTCCGAATCCGTCGACTTACGGAGCAGATATCTCCATCTCGTTACGGTCGCCTGCCCTGTCTAAAAAGCAATGAGTTTAGTGGCTTAGCACATCAGCAGAAAGGCTCCGCTCCCTTTCCAGAGCAGTAAATTGAAAGAGCACTCATTTTATAAGTTTTCCGCTCAATTGAAAAAAGCTATCAGCTGACGGCTGTCAGCTGATAGCTGATTGCTAACAATTACTTCACCAGCATCATCTTTCTCGTTTGCACAAACTCCCCGGCCTGGATGCGGTAGATGTATATGCCGCTGTTAAGTGACGAAGCATCAAAGCTCACCTCGTGCCGGCCGGCAGAACGTAAACCGTTTTCCAGCAATGCCACACGGCGACCAAGCATATCAAACACTTCCAGTGTCACATCACTTTGGGCCGGTAATTGGTATCCGATAACCGTTGAAGGGTTGAACGGGTTAGGGTAGTTTTGGCTGAGGTAAAATTCATGTGCAGTTTCATCCGGAATAACTGAAGTTGGTGTATCGGTAATTTGGTAAACGCGAAGGTATCCATCCCACACAGATACGCCTGCGTACAGGTATTCACCATTCAGCACCACACTCCTGAAACCATCGTAAGTTTCTAAAGGTGTCATTTCCCCGGTTTCGGATACACGGACTTCAAGAAATGTAGATGTACCGGGTATAATCAGCGTATTAGTATCAGTATGGTACAGGGTAGGTGTGAAATCGTAGGTCAGAAATTCACCAAGCTCAAGCGTGTTGAAAACTTCTCCTGTAGATGGGTTAAAGGAATGAATCTGGTGTGGTGAGTGAGATTGTATAAATGCAAATTGTTCATCCAGCACATTCAGGTTTACACAGTTACCCTCAAACTCTATGTTATCTGTGAAAACAGGGTTTGTAATATCAGAGATATCCTTTTTTGTTAATTCGCAACCCGCGTTCCCAAGCGCATACCACATTTCATCATTTTCTGCGAAATGGAGTGTACTGCGAAGCGCAAATGAGTTGTAGCTAATACCGCTGAGATAGGAGGGATCCTCCAGGTCACTTATATCAACCAATAGCAGTGAAAAGTTACTGTGCCGGGCAGTCAGTACATCATCTTTGATTACCAACGGCCCGCGAATATTTCTCTGATTTCCGGTTTCGGGAATGGTGACAGAAGTGTGATATGCAATGAATTCAGGATTTTCCGGTGTCTCAGACAGATCATAAATCTTTAGCCCTCCCTGACTTCTGCTTGACCCAACAAACAGCATGTCATTATAAACCACCATGCTATTCACATATGTGATGTCTTCAAAAGTACGTGAAGAGATCAGCTCAGGAGACCCGGGATTGCTGATATCTACAATATTAAAAGTATTAGTAACAAGGCCCGTTGAGGTATAAAGAAAATCTCCGTAAACAGCCATAGCATAGGGTGTGGCAGGATGCTCTGCGGACCCTAAATCCTGAATCATTGATTCAGAAGAAGTTTGTTGGGCGTAAATTTCAATGCCTGTGTTTAAGAAAGTTAAAAAGATAGCGAGAGTAGTTATTAGTAGCACTTTCATAATGCTTCCTCATTTTAGTTGTTAGTTTTACATGAATAAAATTTTAAAGGCCTGACAGGTCTAAAGTCGCGCTATTTCACCAGTTTCATGACTTTATTTTATAAAACAAACTTGAGATAAATTAAGACTGACATTTTCTGTTATTTGCAATTATTAGCTTAGTACGTATTTTTTAAGATTCATGCTGTATGCAGCGAACAGAAACAGCTGTTGACCTTCTAACATTACCCGATACAATGCTTGCAGTACTGCGGAATTCGAAATAATAAGATTTGTGGTATTCGCTCGGAGTGGTATTTATGTTGCTCGTGTAATATCTCCCAATATCACCAGCATTATATATACCTGTTTCGTTACGACCACCTGCGGCCGGTATTCTCAGGAATGAACCCGCAGCCACGTCCATTCCTTGGAGCATATCAAACTCAGCACGCCATTCCTCGTGGGTTGGAATTCGATACCCCTCCGGACAAGGGTTATTTATGCCGTTTACTCCCTGCCACAGGCTATCATTCTGCGGACTCCGCCAGTCGGGGATGGAATCTGCATTAAATATGTATAAGGCGTGTCCGGGTTTGTCATTTACGCTTAGTTCAGTTGTCATTTGAGAGTTACGACGTTGATGCCCGTCTGCTGCGCGACCCCATTGATAAAAATGCCCATAAGCTTGCTGATCAGAGGCGCTGACAGCAACTCTTGACGCTCCCAGGTTTCTGTCCATCCAAACTCTTCCTGTTCGTGGGCTGGTTACCGGATTGACGGTAGTTACATTGTCTCTTTCCCACTGGTCAAATTCAGCTATTAAAGTAATATCCCGGTCTAAAGTTATACTTGCAGGGTTCCGTCTTTCCGATATTTCTCCACTCCATTCAGTGAATCGCCAACCTTCATTCGCAATAGCTTCGATAACAAGCTCCTCTCCATTTCCGGAATTGTTGGAAGTAATTTTAATCTCACCAGCATTTTCGGGATTAATTATGACATTTTCAGTGAAGTCTGCTCCATCGCTTCCGGGATTATTCCCATCCTCTGTGTCTATCATGGATGAACACTGCTGGAAAAGCGGTAATGAACACAGAACAAATCCGGCAAATATGTATGATTTGAGCTTGGTTTTCATATGATCTGAATTTGGTTCTTTTTGAATGATAGATTAATAACAATTCCATCTTTTTGGTTTGTAAATGATACTTTTCTCATTACGTCTGTATTTTACTTAATTTGTTATACGACCAATGAGCGTCTAAACTGCCATTACTACAATACATCACACCGGACAATACGGATGGCTTATTTATCAACTGTAGTCCGGAATGTACCGCCCACGTTTTAGTTATCATCGTTGGCTGTAAGTGCCATATACATTGCCGTCTGTACCCTCTCCAAGAGCATTCCATTTTCCATCATCCGTATTATACTTTTGATTGAAGTATTCCGCTATAGCCTTCAGGATTTTGAAAGTGACCGTCATCATCAATAAAATCTGCAACAGACCGGTCCGGTGGGTTCTGGGATACTGCAGAGAGTGAGTGTAATAAAAGGAAAAGAATACCTGAAAGAGCAATGGTAATAGTTCTGAATTTCATTTCGGGGGTATAGCTTGATTATTATTGAGTTTTAAATGAGCCAACATGTACATTAAGCAGTCAATTATTTTGAAAAGATATCTGCCTAATTAGATGATATTTAAACTGTTTTATAAGGTTTTTATGAGCTTACTGTTAGATGCCGCAACACGCAATACTTACTTTTAGGTATTTTGTGAACCGGCTGAAACAGTCAATTTTCAAAAAAAAGACACTCAAAACTCTGAATAGCAGTAATTTATGGCACTTTATACTCTGCTTGACGCCACCTTTCTTATTAATCTTTAATATCCGGATTTGCATAAAACTGTGATATCCACTCGTCACAGCGCCTGCCTGGCGTGTCTAACAAGCATTTGAATATGGTGACTTAGCGTATCGGCAGATAGGTTATGCTGCATTTAAAAGCTGTCGGCTGATAGCTGATAGCCATCAGCTACCTCCCCGCTACTGCCTTCGCCGCAAGCCAGCTGTTGGTCCATGCAGCCTGGAAATTAAATCCGCCGGTAATTCCGTCAATATTCAACACTTCACCTGAAAAGTATAAGCCGGGTACTATTTTGCTTTCCATAGTGTCGGGATTTATTTCGTTCAGCGGTATTCCGCCGCATGTTACAAACTCTTCCTTATATGTGGTTTTGCCTTGTATATCATACCTTGCGTGCACCAATACCTGCACCAGGTTATGGATATTTTTATTAGAAATTTCAGCCCAGCGTTTGGCGGTGTCAACATCAGCAAGCTGAAGAAACTTTTCCCAAAGCCGGGACGGAAATGGAAACTGATCCTGTTTGGTTACCAGCTTCTTCAAATTTCTCTCTTTGAGTTCAAATAATTTTTGCCTGACTTCTGATTCTTTAAAAGGGTATAGCCAGTTTACTTTAATTTTGTAGCGATATTCCCTGTCATGCAATTCCCGCGCTGCCCATGCGGATAGTTTTAAAACTGCCGGGCCGCTCAACCCCCAGTGTGTAATTAGTACAGGTCCCCGTTCCGTAAATGAAGTGCCTTCGATATGAACCTCAGCATTTTCAACGGAGATACCAGCAAGTTCGCTGAATATTTTATCCCTGAAATTAAATGTAAAAAGAGAGGGTACCGGTTTAACAATGGAGTGCCCTAATTCCTTTAACCATTCGTATGCACTTTCACGGT